>DATLII010000267.1:0-9456 GCA_035539495.1 Dongiaceae bacterium | reverse complement strand
GAAAAGACGGCTTGAGTTCTTTCAGTGAGCTGCGATAGGCCGGGTTATAGGAGCACACCAGCATGAAAGTAGCGGGTGCTTCAATCACTTCGCCGGCTCGATCCAGATACAGCGTGCGGCGGTGATCAGTGAGGGAATGTAGAACCGCCAGCGAATCGTGGCGGGCTTCAACTACTTCGTCCATGTAGCAGATGGCGCCTTCCTTAACGGCTCGTGTCAGTGGCCCGTCATTCCAGACCACATCGCCGCCGGTGACCATGAAACGGCCCACCAGATCGGCGCTGGTCAAATCGTCATGACAGCTGATGGTGATAACGGGGCGACCAAGAACGCCTCCCATGTATTCGATCAGTCGGGTTTTGCCGCAACCGGTCGGCCCCGTCAGCATGACAGGCAGGCGTTGTTCGGCGGCCTGCTTGAACAGCGTCACTTCGTTGTTATTCGCGTGATAGAACTTGTTGCTCATACGATCCTCGTCTCCGGCTCAAATAGTCTCTGGCTCAAAAAGTCCCTAGCGAATCCATCAGCCAGTACCAGAACAGAATCACCAATCCGATCGCGCCGAATGCGAGGCCAAGCCGTACGCATTCCGTCCAGACCAAGTACCACATTGCCTATCCTCCTCACGCAGTTTCACTCCGGGTTCGAACCCAACATTACGGAGTTTTTTACTTTCTCGCAAGTAAAAAACTAACTTGCGCGCAAGTAAAAACTGTGTGAGTATTGCCCCAACATCGACCAGTTCGGTCTTCAATTTCAGAACGCAGACGCAGCGAATGACCAGTGAAACTGTTGTAAAAACAATTACTTCAAAGGCTGAGCGGACTCGGGCGGCCATTCTGGCGTCGGCGGAAAACCACTTTTCCCGTCTGGGATTCGCGGCGACGAGGATGGAGGACATCGCGGATGAACTGGGGATGACCCGGGCTGCGCTGTTTTACTACTTCCG
Source organism: Dongiaceae bacterium (assembly GCA_035539495.1). Taxonomy (GTDB): domain Bacteria; phylum Pseudomonadota; class Gammaproteobacteria; order Pseudomonadales; family Ketobacteraceae; genus Ch67. Next base: position 8,507 of record DATLII010000267.1, on the reverse strand, counting down.
GGACAAGCAAACGCTGTACGACGCCATGATTGCCGACTCGTTCGGCGCGCTCGCCAGCCGATTGGGTGAGGTGCTGGTGGATGAGAGCGCCACCATTTCGCAGCGGCTGAAGCTGGCGGTTGGGGCCTGGGTGGATGCGGTGGTGTCGCGTCCCAATCTGGCGCGGCTGGTCATGCGTTTTATTGCTGACGGTATCGATCAGCCGACACAGCGCATCTTTGTTGAGAATGAACAGGTTCCAGTGAAATTTTTTGGACTCTTCGCGGAAGGGCGCGCCAACGGCGAACTCAAGCCGCTGCACGACGACCCGTTTCATGCCGCCAGCGCCATTATCGGCACCACGGTTTTTTACGTGTCTGCATTAACAGCTTTGGTGCCCAACAATCAATTCGAGCCGCTCGATCCTGAGCAGGTGGCTATCCATCGGCGCGAAGCGTTGCATTCCGCGCGTCGGTTGCTGGGGATCAGTGAGAGCGAAAACGCGGAAGCATAAAACCGCAACATGAAACTATAAAAACAACGACGCGGAACAAGAAAGCGGAACCAAAAAAAACGGAGCGCGATTATGTCAACGAACAGTGATGCCATTCAGGTTTCATCGCAAAAGGGGACGGCCGCAGTGTGGCTGTGGACGCTAATCAGTATTGCCTTGGTGGCTTGGGCAGCGTCATTTTTCCGAACCGGACTGACATCGTCCCGGGTTGCCAATCCAGATGTATCGGGTGTACCGCGCCCGGTAGAATTTCTGTTTGGTTATCCGCATTGGGCGGACTGGTCGAACTATTTCACCGTGATTGCGATGGTGGTGGTGTTGGTCATTTGTATCGTCGCGTGGCGACGCAATCCGGGGCATCCCTATGTGCTGATGGCGGCAGCGTCGACCGCCATCGTATGGCAGGACCCCATCATGAACTGGGCGCCATATGCGGTTTATAACCCGCAATTGTGGCATCTGCCGGAATGGTGGCCCTACGTCAGTCTTTCCCCCACGGTGGAACCTTTCATCGTGATCGGTTACTGCATGTTTTACTTCGGCCCGTTTTTCCCCGCGATCTGGTTGCTGCGTCGTATTCAGGCTAAAAAGCCAATGGACGCCTTTGTCTGGCGGCACCCGTTGTGGAGCCTGGCGGGATTGATTCTGGTGATCGGTTTTGTGATGGACATGATGCTCGAAGTCACGCTGGTGCGGACGGGGCTTTATATCTACTCGCAAGTTATTCCGTGGGGTTCGTTGTTCCCAGGCACCACTTTCCAATTTCCGCTGATCTGGGAATCGACATTTGTCACCTTCGTGATGATTCCTGCGGGCGTGCTCTGCTATCGGGATGATACCGGACGTACCGTTGCAGAAAAAATGTCGCAGAAATTCCGCCTTTTCCCATCGAGACCAGCATTGGCCACGTTCATTGTGATGTTTGGAATTCTGAATATCGCGTATTTCATGTATGGCGGCGCATTCGGCATTATTCGCGCCTCCGGTTTGGCCACTGCTGTTGCCTGCCCTTATCCGTTTCCGGAAGCAAAAGTGTATGACCCGCAGGGTTACTACGAACGCGAAGGTGAGAAGGGCCCATTCTTTGAAGGTTACTGGAATACCTGGATGACGGGACAACCGGAAGGCAGGCCAACCACCAATCCACTCAATGAAAATGCCAACTGTCTGCCGGAGGGTGTGTGATGCGTACGATTGTGATTACAGGTGCGTCGAGAGGGCTTGGCCTTGCGTCCACAACCTATTTGTATCACCAGGGATGGCGTGTGGTTGCCGCCATGCGCTCGGTTGAGTCAGGGCTGGAGAAAATTCGCAAGGCAACAGGAGCCAAAGCAGATGATCCACGTCTGGTGGGTGTGAAGCTGGATCTGACGGATCCATCTTCGATTGTCTCAGCCGCTGCGGAAATTGAAAACCGCGTAGGCGCTCCCGATGTGATCGTGCATAACGCGGGTCTGGCTGCGGCTGGTAGTGCCGAAGAAACTCCGATGGATGTTTGGCAGCAATTGTTTGCGACCAATCTGTTTGGACCGGTTGCGCTCACCAAGGCGTTGCTGCCCGGCATGCGAGCAAAGGGACGCGGGCGGATTGTGGCAATCTCCAGCCAGGGCGGTATTCGCGGTATGCCGGGGATCAGTACTTATTCAGCTTCGAAAGGTGCGTTGGAGCGATGGGCTGAATCGCTGGCGCAGGAAATCGCGCCCTTTGGCCTCGGCGTTACCATTATGGTGACGGGCACCTTCAATACCGAAATATTGACCGAGCAGACGCCGGATTACGGTGATCATCACGGGCCGTACGCCAAGGTTTACGACGGAATTCATACCACTGGCCGAGCCTTCGTTGATAAAGCCGCGGCACCGCCGGCAAAATTTGCCCGCGCGTTGGCTGCCGCCATTGAAGATGATGCACCGATCAGACGCAGAACTGTCGGCCCGGATGCGGTGGGACTTTATTACATGGCGCGTCTGCTGCCAGGAAATCTGGTTCACAAGATCATTCAAATGGCGATGAAAATTCCGGGGAAAGACGCATTGCGGGTTCGTTGATGTATGAGCAAGGTAACTGACGCCAATCAACCCCCATCCATTGCCGGTTTCGGCATGCTGGCGTCCGCGCTGGCAGGCAGAGAAATTCGCGTGGATGTCGCAGCGGCTGATATGTCGGCCTGGACTGATGGGAACGTTATTTTTATTTCCAGCCCGGCGAGCGTTCGGGACCAGCTTGCGCAAATCTGCGTTCAATGTGCTTTATTGGCAGCGGGCAGCCTGGATCGGGAAACGCTGAAACAGCTGACACGGCGACCAAAGTGGGTGGAGCGGTATCTCGCTGTCGAGGGTTTGCGTGCGCTGAAGCAGCTACAGGATTTGTTACCGGGATTCATGGGCCCGATTATCGAAGAAGAAACGGCAAAAACGCCAGCATCACAATCACCTCAATCATCATTGGATATTGCGAAGAGTCAGCAAGCCATCGGTAAGCCACCGCAATCATTCGGCTCCATCCAGGTAGAGGCATTGCTGGCCGCGCAAGTGCGCGAAGGTGGTGCCGTTTCCTCGGGGCAACATATTCCTCGCAAGCAGCAGGAAAAGCCGTTGACCGAATTGAAGGACGACGCGGATCAGGATGAAGAGGGCGGCGAGGATTTTACCAGTCCGGTAGGTGGTGGTGGCGGCATAAGGAAACTGCTACAGAAAATGTTCCAGATGGTGCGGCGATTGAAAGACGGTGGTTCCCCCGGCGCTGACGCACCGACGCATTGGTCTCGCTCAGGCTCGCGTGCGCGGGCTCGGGCAGTGCATTCAAGCGCCAGGCCGGAAACGGTGGAGGATGCATTTGGCAAAGGCGACGGCATTCTTTATCCAGAGTGGAATATTCATCAACACGGCTACCGATTGGATTGGTGCTCAGTGCTGGAAATTGATCCGCCGGCAGATGCAAAAGCCGCAGTAGGATGGCTGGAAGGCTATGGTTTGCGCAAGCCGCTTTCGCGACTGGGCATGGGACTTGACCGTTTCCATCGGCAAAACCAGGGCGATGATATCGACATCGACGCCGTGATCGAAACGCAGGTGGAAAGGGCGGCCGGATCTTTTCCTGATGAGAGCGTGTATGTGGAGAGCCGACGTCACCGGCGTGATTTGTCGGTGCTGATATTGCTGGATATTTCGGGCTCTGTTGCCCAGGCCAGCTTGACTGGCGCGTCGGTACACCAGCAACAACGCAGTGTTGCCGCTGAGTTGTTAACCGTGCTTTTCGAAGTGGGAGATCGCACTGCGCTCTACGCTTTCCATTCCCAGGGGCGTTCGGCGGTTCATATGTCCCCGGTTAAGCGTTTTGAAGAAACGCTCGATGGTCGGGTGATGAATCGGCTTTACAGCTTGCAGCCTGGTGCTTACTCGCGGCTTGGCGCGGCTATTCGACACGGATCAACGGTGTTGATGGAGCAGGGTGGAACCTCTCGCAAACTGCTGGTGGTTCTATCGGATGGATTGGCTTACGACCATGGTTACGAACCGGTTTACGCTGCAGCCGATGTCAGGCAGGCGTTGGGCGAAGCCAGACGCGATGGCATGGGATGCGTCTGCTTGAGCATCGGCGCCGATACAGAAACCGGAACGCTACGCCGTGTATTCGGCACGGCTGCGCATGCCACGATTCCGGATCCAAAACGATTGGGAACCACGATCGGACCGTTGTTCCGCGCTGCGCTGCAAGCAGCAGAATCCAAAAGACGAGTTGCATAATCACAATACCAATAACAAGGCGTCGTTCGTTATGAACATGACTAACTCCAATATCAAGCAAGAATATTCCCAGCCGTACTATGTGCCGGTAAAAAACGAAAAGCAGGTGTTCAAGGCCGCGTACAAGCAGGGGCTTTCCATTCTGCTCAAAGGGCCCACCGGATGCGGTAAAACCCGCTTTGTTGAGGCGATGGCAAATGAGTTAGGCAGACCACTGATTACGGTTTCCTGTCACGACGATTTGACCACTGCCGATCTGGTGGGACGTTTTCTGCTGAAAGATGGTGCGACGGAATGGGTGGATGGCCCTCTCACCCGAGCGGTGCGCGAAGGTGCAATCTGCTATCTGGATGAAATAGTCGAAGCCCGAAAAGATACCACGGTTGTGCTTCATCCCTTGTCGGACTACCGCCGCCAACTTCCACTCGAACGCCTGGGTATTACGCTCAATGCAGCGCCCGGATTTTGTCTGGTGGTGTCGTATAATCCCGGCTATCAAAGCGTGCTGAAGGATCTTAAAGACTCCACGCGCCAGCGTATGGTGGCGATCGAATTCGATTACCCAGCACCAGACGTTGAAGAAAAAATTGTTGCCCACGAAGCTGGAATCAAACTTGAACAGTCAAAAAGGCTGGTTCAGTTGGCACAAGCTATTCGGCGACTTGAAACAGGTGGGCTGCGCGAAGTAGCGTCGACCCGCGTGTTGATCGCGGCAGGGCAGTTGGTGGCAGAAGGGCTGACGCTTGCCGAAGCTGCCGCTGCGGCGATTGCAGGTCCGTTGACTGATGATGCTCAGGTCAGCAACGGCTTGCTAAAAATGATCGACGTTTACATTGGCAGCTAGATCAGAGAAGCCGACGATGTGGAATCGGGTATTTAACGGCTTTCTGGTTTTTACCAGTTTGGCGTTGATTGGATTCGGGGCTGAGCTTGTTTTCCTGGGCGGGTCACTTTATTACCTTGCCGCAGGTCTTATCATCGGTGTTGTTGCGTATTTAAGTATTATTCGTTCAACGCGCGCGTTGTTTGTGTATGCAGTCTTTTATATCGCCACTCTTGTCTGGGCTTTGTGGGAGTCCGGTCTTGATGGTTGGGCGCTGACACCACGGTTGGCAATGTTTACGGTCCTAGGTTTGTGGATGTTGTTGCCACCCTATCGACGATCAATAGGACTACCACCGAACTTCAGAGGAAGCTCAGCATTCTGGAGTGGGCTCACCATCATCCTTATCGGGTCACTTGTAACGATTTTCTACGCTGATCGAGTGCCGGAACACAATAACGGTGCGGTTGCCTATGCCGATCCGGAAAATCCTGCTCTCGGCGAATGGCGCTATTACGGCAATTCGCAAGGCGGTATGCGCTATTCACCTCTGACTCAAATTACACCCGACAATGTCGGCTTGTTGAAACCTGTCTGGACCTACCATGCCGGCACGCTCGGCTATGAACCGGAAAGCATGTTCGACGGGATTCTGACGATAGAAGCGACGCCACTGAAAATTGGTGAGCGGCTGTATCTGTGCACCGGTTACAACGATGTGATCGCCCTGGATGCGGAAACGGGGAAGGAAATCTGGCGTCATCACGCTCGGCTTGATGCAAAAGGTGTGTTTACCCGAACCTGTCGCGGCGTTGCCTACTATCAGATCCCCAATGCTACCGGCATCTGCTCGCACCGTATCTATACCGCGACGCTGGATGCGCGTCTGATCTCGCTTGATGCCGATACAGGAAAACCCTGCGCAGATTTCGGTGTTGCAGGTGAAGTGGATCTGCGCGAAGGCATGGGCGTCGTCGACAAAGGCTATTACTACGTTACGTCGCCGCCAACAGTTGTCAGAGGCAGACTGGTCCTGGGCGGCTGGGTGATGGATGGGCAGCACACCGACGAACCACCCGGAGTCATTCGCGCGTTTGACGCAGTGAGCGGGAAATTCAGCTGGGCTTTCGATATCGGCAACCCCAACGAGCATGGCCTGCCGCCCGAAGGAAAAACCTTTACCCGTGGCACGCCCAACAGCTGGGCTGTGATGAGTGCCGATGAGGAATTAGGACTGGTTTACGCTCCCACCGGAAATGCAACGCCGGACTATTTTGGCGCGCAACGGTCGGCGAACGACGAGAAATATTCCAGTTCTGTCGTCGCAATCAATGCCGAAACCGGCGAGCTGACCTGGTCATTTCAAACCACACATCATGATCTGTGGGATTACGATGTGGCGTCGCAGCCGGTGCTGATCGATTTGCCCGACGGCACCAAAGGTTTGCTGCAACCCACCAAACGCGGCGAAATATTCTTTCTCGATCGCACCAATGGAAAACCTGTTGCCGAAGTAAAAGAGCTGCCTGTTCCGCAAGGCGCTGCAGCGGGTGATTGGACTTCACCCACACAACCCTTTTCAACCGGAATGCCATCATTCGCAGGGCCGCGACCCAGTGAAAAAACGTTATGGGGTTTGACCCCGATCGATCAAGTCTATTGCCGCGTGAAATTCCTGCGAGCGCGTTTTGAAGGCACGCTGACGCCGGTCGGCGTTGATCGCCCGACGGTGACCTGGCCGGGTTATTTGGGCGGCATCAATTGGGGCAGCGTGTCCGTGGACCCGATCAATCAGCTGATGATAGTCAATTCCACTCACGTCATGATGTACAACCAGCTTATTCCGCGCGATGAAGCCGATGCCAGAGGCATCAAACCCATTTCATCGGCAACGGGTGGAAAAGGCGAGGGTATCGGCTTGCAGGCTGCCCAGATGGGAACGCCATACGCGATATCGTCCGGGCCTTTTTTGTCGTTGTTGGCGGTGCCCTGTCAGGAACCACCGTTTGGTCTGATCAGCGGAGTGGATCTGAAGACACGAAAATTGTTGTGGCAAAAACCCTTTGGCACCGCGCGTGACAGCGGCCCAGTTTTATTGCGCAGCTATCTGCCGATACCAATGGGCGTGCCTAATCTGGGCGGTTCCGTAACGACAGCATCAGGCCTTACTTTCATCGGTGCAACGCAGGAACGCATGCTGCGAGCCTATAACAGCAGGACGGGAGAAGAGCTCTGGAAAACCCGCTTGCCGGCTGGAGGTCATGCTACACCCGCAACCTATTGGTCTGATAAGAGCCATCGACAATTCGTGGTGATTGCGGCAGGCGGACACGGCGCGATGCTGTCCGGGCGTAGCGATGCCATTCTGGCTTTTGCGCTTCCTGAAAAAGATGCGGCGAAGTGACGAACAGATGATGCAAAACAGTTGGAGGGTTTGGCTTTGGGTGCGCTGATCATGATGGGTACGCTATCTGGATTAATTGCCCTTATTTTTTTCCTGGTGCTGCGTTTTGATCCGGAAGCAAAGGGGACTGTTGCGAAAAATCGCAGGCCTGCACAGAAAGATGAGAGGCCGCACTAATGTCTGAGTTGACACCTATCATGAAAGCGGCAATCAACTTCGCCTACATTGGCGGGTTTGTGTTTGTCGCCTTGGGTTTGTATCTCAGCTATCGCCGTGGACGCCCGCATGCATTGCTGCTGGTGTGCATATCGGCTATTTCGTTTTCCTGGATCGAAGCGCCCTATGACTGGGCGGTGTACGCGCAATTCCCGCCCGCGATTCCCCGCATGTCCTCGTGGTGGCCGTTGAACATGACGTGGGGAGGGCTGCCCGCGGCGGTTCCACCTGGCTACATTGCGTATTTCGTTCTGCCCGCAGTAATCGGTGTCTTCGTAGGACGCTGGATGATCGCGCAATTTCAACTCCGCGCCCCCATGACGCTGCTGCTGGTCGGCCTGGTGATCGGGTGCCTATGGGCCTTTGTGTTCAACGCAATAATAGGCGCCCGCTTCGGTGTGTTCTACTACGGCCGCGTTATTGAAGGACTTGCGCTGTGGCCCGGCACCAAACATCAGTATCCGCTGTATGACTCGCTCGCGATGGGCGTGCAGATGATGGTCTTTACTTATTTGCTTGGGCGGACAGATCAACAAGGGCGGACGGTCGTTGAAATGTGGGCAGATTCGAAAGCGAAAAGTCCGGTCGGTTCAGCTTCGCTTTCCATCGCGGCGTTTATTGTGATCGGTCATGTCGTCTATCTGTCAGTCTTTGCGCCGCACCTGATTACCAAAGTGTTGCATCTGCAGACGGTTGGACCGACCGAGCAATTGTTCGAAGGCGTGCCGAACCAACCGTTGTAGCACGCCTTCGATCGCGCTCTATTTGTTTAACAGCTCGATAGCTAGCGGCGTTTCAAGTTCCACGAACGCCGCACCGAAACGG
>DATLII010000266.1:0-1942 GCA_035539495.1 Dongiaceae bacterium | reverse complement strand
GGCTGGGAGCGTCCGGCGGAGCCGGAAAAAGAAAATGCAGATCACTCTTCTGCGCAAGACTTGGATGCAGCGCCGGCGGCAACCCCGGCACTGGATGCAGTGGACGCCTGGCAGGACGTGATCGTGAACCGGCCGAGCCAGTGCGCCGCTTGCAATGTGGCGCTGGCGCGAGGGCAACGGGCCTTCCGCGGCCTCACCGGGCAGTCGCAAAGCCCAGCCATCTGGCTGTGCTCGGCCTGTATCGAGAAGCTTTAAGCGCGTAGTGCCGGAGCCCGTGCTCCGGTTTTTTATACCTCAGGTTGTACTACAAAAAATGACATCAAACCGGGACTGACGGAGATCATCATGGACACAGTTGGAAACAGCACTCAGCAAGATCGTCGCGACAGCGGCATGAAAGCCTGGCTCGCCGTGATGGATGCAGCACTGGCCGCGGTTGAGCAGACAGTGTGGCAGGGACGTGAATTGGCCGAGCAGGCCGTCAGCGCTGCACGTGCCGTCGCCAAAGGTGCGGAAAACGCGCGGGATGAATACCGGGCGTTGGCCCAGGAAGCGGCCCTGTGGCCTTTGCGGTTGAAGCGTTTGTCGCGCACTGGCTGGATGCTGACGCGGATCACCGCCAGCTATCGTCTGTGGGGCACCCGTTCTGCCTTCATTCCCCGTCGGCACTTGGCAGCCGCGTTGGAGAAAACCCATCGCAGCAACGCGCGTCGTTTCCGCGAAACCTCATTGGAGCAGGGTGGCGCTTTCCTGAAAGTGGGCCAGTTGCTGTCGGCCCGCGCTGATGTGTTGCCAAAAGCTTGGGTGGAAGAATTGGCGGTGTTGCAGGATCAGGCGCGGGAAGAACCTTTCGACGCGATCCGCCGCCAGATCGAAACCGAATTGGGCAAGCCGTTGGATGAAGTGTTCCAATTCTTCAATCCCGAACCGATTGCGGCGGCCAGCATTGGTCAGGTGCATAAAGCCGTGCTGCAGGATGGTCGCGCGGTGGCGGTGAAAGTGCAGCGTCCGGGGCTGGAGGCAATCATCGATCTCGACATGTCGCTGATGAAACTGTTCCTGGCCAGTATTTCCAATCTGTTGCCGCCCACCGATCTGAACACCATCACCACAGAAATCGAGCGCACGATTCGCGAGGAACTGGATTATCGCGAGGAAGCGCGCTGGATGCAGCACCTCGGCGATTTCCTGCGTGATGTGCCGGGCGTGATCGTGCCGCGTCCTCTGCATGAACTGAGTGGCAAGCGTGTGTTGGTGAGTGAGTTCATTGAAGGTCGCAAACTCACAACTGAACTGGATGCGCGTTGCGAGGCGAATGACGACGCCGGCGTTTCGGATCTGCTGGGGCGATTGCTGGATCTGTATCTGCGGCAAGTGTTGCAGGCGGGTTGTTTCCAGGCCGATCCGCATCCGGGCAATATTCTGGTTACCGCCGACAATAAACTGGTGTTGTTGGATTTCGGCTGCACCATGCAGTTATCGGAGCAGTTCCGCAGTGGTTATTTCAAAGTACTGGGTGCTGCGATGATCGGGGACAAGGAGACTGTGGCAACGACGTTGGCGGAGCTGGGTTTCCGTACTCGCAGCGGTCGTCCTGATACCTTGCTGGCGTTCAGCGATGCGTTGTTGTCGAGTTTGCGCAACACGGCGATGGCGGTAGGCGGGGACAATCCATCCTGGCCCACTGCAGATGAATTATTGCAGCGTGGCAAAGCGCTGTTCGCACTCGCTGATTCCGATCCGGTGGACAAGCTGCCGGCGGAGTTCATCATGCTGGCGCGGGTGTTCACTACGCTGGGCGGTTTGTTCATTCACTACAAACCGAAAATGGATGTGACGAAATATTTGCTGCCACATTTGATTGGGCCGGTGGTGGCAAGTATGTACGCTTGACACGCCCGTGAGTCTGCATTGGATTCAAAGAGCTGGTGATGACTCGCGC
>DATLII010000265.1:0-4205 GCA_035539495.1 Dongiaceae bacterium | reverse complement strand
CAGTGCAAAGCAGCTGACAGAGGCGTCGGGCAATCTGAACAGTTTAACACACTCCGATTCTGAACCTGGGCCTGACCAAAGCTTCCCAACAATAAATTACAGACCTCGTTCCAGCAACGGCTGCCACCATGGGCGATTGCGTAGGTACCATTGCAGGGTGCCACGCAGACCAGACTCGAAGTCGATGGCGGGCACAAATCCCAATTGCTCACTAATCTTGCTTGCATCGATTGCATAGCGACGGTCGTGGCCAGGCCGGTCGGCAACAAAGCGGATTGCACTGGTGCTAGGTTCGCCACGGGCGGCCGGGCACGCCGGGTATTGCTGGGCCAGCACCGGATCATCCCGAAACGCCTGGTCCATCAGTTCACATAAACGCTGCACCAGGGTCAGGTTATCGCATTCGTTATGAGTCCCAATATTATAGGTCTCCCCCGCGGTACCAAGCAGCAATACCTGCTCGATGCCCCGACAGTGATCCTCCACATGGAGCCAGTCGCGAACATTACGACCATCGCCATACACCGGCAGAGTTTGCCCCAGCAGCAAACGGCAAATGCAGAGCGGAATCAACTTCTCCGGAAAATGGTAGGGACCATAATTGTTGGAACAATTACTGGTGGTGACCGCCAACCCGTACGTATGGTGATAGGCCCGAACCAAGTGATCAGAAGCCGCTTTGGATGCCGCATAAGGGGAATTGGGTTGATAGGGACGGTTCTCAGTAAAAGAGGCATCCCCTGGACCCAGCGAACCAAACACCTCATCGGTGGAGATATGGTGAAAACGGTGACCGGGTCGCCCGCCCTGCTCCACCAGCCACACCTGGCGCGCAGCCTTCAGCAGCGCATGGGTGCCCACCACATTGGTTTCAATAAACGCATCGGGACCTGCAATGGAACGGTCCACATGGCTTTCGGCCGCGAAGTTGACGATCCAGCCGATATCATGTTGACGCAGCAATTGCTCCACCAACGCCTGGTCGCGAATGTCACCGTGAATGAAATGAATGGCGTTGCTTTCAATCAGATCCAACAAACTGGCACGATTGCCCGCATAGGTCAGCGCATCCAACACTACTACGCGATGCTTCGGGTATTTCTGATGCCAGTAGCGAACGAAATTGGCACCGATAAAACCGGCACCACCAGTAATCAGCAGGCTTTCCATGGATATGGCACTCGATTACGGATCGACGTGATCAAGGTATTCTCCGTTTCAGTGGCATCATGCGCAATGAAACCAGCACATCCTCGGCTTTGTTCATCTTCGACACGTTGTCGAATGGCCCGACGTTGACGCGATACCAGCTGGCGCTGGAAGCAGGATCTGCAGCTTGAAAAGACGCTTCCATCCCCAATCCACGCAGCTTCTGAACCAACCTTTGGGCTTCAGCCAGATCTCGCACGGACGCTGCCTGCAGCATGTAACGGTATCCGGCTTTCTTGCGATCTTCTTCAGTAATGTAAACACCGCGCTGAACAGGCACACTCCAGGAGCTGCCCGCGAGAGAATCATAGAAGCCGAATTGAGGCTCGCCGGAACGCGCCTGCTTGAGCTTTTCCTCAAAGGCAGCGATATCAGCCTGCACTGCAGAAGATTTCTTTTCTACGCCTGCTGCGCTCGTGCCTTTCTGCTTTTGCTCGCGGGAGGCTTCAGCGGCCTCGACTTCCATCGCAGCCTGATATTCTGACGCCTCACTCGCGCCCGGTTTGAAATCCGCTTCCGGTGTTTCGGCAGGCACCCAGCGTTTCACCGCCAGAACCGCCACGATCACCAGAATTGCCAGCACAATGCGACCAATTGGGCGGCGCGGCGGAACGACCGGCTCCTGACGACGGGCAGGCTTGGGAGTTCGGGGCAAGGTGGCAAAATCGTGAATCATAGTCCCTATGAAAGCTGACGAAGGAAATCGGCCGTCACACCTAATTAGCCAAGTACAACTAACCCAATACAACGGCTTAACTGGCTAAACTATAGACCAAGCATCTAATTGTTGATCATTATTTGTGAAAAATTATAAGCTTACAAGGCAATGTTGACCCCTAAAAGCAGGTAATTTTGCTAAAAAGCCGATATCTGGCGCTAATTTGCGATGAAAGCGCGAGCTTTACCTAATCTGCACAGGCAAATTTCGAGCACCACGACGCATGCTTTCTCGGGCTGCAACTTTTTCAGGCCCTATAGTCTAACCGTTTGATAATTTGCCGGATTTCGGCGTCACCTGGCGATTGATCGACACTATAAAGCAACTGATAATGACGCCGTCTTTTTCACACCCTTTTCAGACCATCCGTCTTCAGGATTTGACCATGCTCATCAAGACCCACCCTCAATACCCGTCCTGCCAATCTGCCCTCCTCGGCCTGGCTTTTTGCACGCTGGCCGGTGTGGCGCAAGCCCATACTGTGGATCTCGGTATCAACAATGATGCTGTCAGCCTTGAATACAACAATCAGATTCCTAAATCCGAGCTCAATCTTGGCGTCGGTGGATTGCATAGCAAGGAAAATGGCGATGCTTACTATGCCAGCCTGTTTGTCGCTGACAACGTCAACAAGGAATCCGGACTGCTGGCTGGCTTGGGCACTCGCTTCTACTACTTGGATGCGGATGAAGGCAGCACCGAAGGCACCGGATTGGCCCTGGGCGGTTTCCTTAACTGGGATGTGCCTTCCGTACCCAACTTGAGCCTGCGGGGCGATTTTTACTATGCACCGGATGTGCTGACATTTGATGACGTCGAGAACTTCGGCGACGTTTCCGCCCGGGTGCAATACCGCGTGATTGAGCAGGCCTGGTTATATGTGGGCTATCGCCGACTGATGCTGGAGGATGAGTTGTCGCACGACTTCAATCTGGAAGAAGGCGCTTTCGTCGGCATGCTGCTCTGGTTCTGAAAACCACTCCCCGGCCCGTAAACCTGTTCCGCCAGTGCTAAGCTGTATGTAATCGTCGTCTAAGCTGAGACGGCTTTACCGACAAGCATGGCGGACAGGTGGCCGGATGAAGAAGTCCCCAACTATCTCTTCAGCAAAATGGCTGGCACCGCTGGGTTGCAGCATCGCCAGCCTGCTGCCTTTACCTTTAATGGCACAGCCCACCAATGGCGTTGTTGTCAGTGGCGATGCCAGCATCAACAGCGGCACTCTCACTACCATCCAGCAAAACAGCTCTCACGTCGCCATCGATTGGGGTTCCTTCAATATTCAAACGGGGGAACAGGTGGTGTTCCTGCAACCGGGCAGTTCGTCGGTGGCACTGAACCGGGATTTTTCTGGCATACCCAGCGAAATCTTTGGCAGCCTCCAAGCCAATGGACAGGTCTTTCTATTCAATACCGCTGGCGTGCTGATTGGCCCTTCTGCATCAATCAATGTGGGCGGTTTGCTGGCGTCGGATATGTCACTCAGTGACGATGAATTTGCCCGTTTGCAGGCCGAAAACCAGATGACACTGACCGACGCCAACCCGAATTCCGGCGGCGTCACTAACCATGGCGCAGTCACCACCAATACTCGCAATGGCATTACTCTGGTTGGCCAGTACATCGACAACACCGGCACGCTCACTGCGAACAACGGCAATGTCAATTTGGCAGTGGCCGATGGTCCTATTGTGATTACCGATGCTTCAGGCCTACTGGGAGTGCAGTTGAGCCAGGGCGTCGGCCGCGATATTTCGCCCAACAATGTACTGCTCAACAACAGCGGGGAAATTCGCGCCATTCAGGGCGATATCGACATCAATATTCAGTATCTGAATTCACTCAATGTGCAGGCAGTGAACAATACCGGGCTCGTCAACGCGGTGGGCATCGGTTACGGCAACATCAACCAAAATATTGTACTGCAACCGGCGCCATTACCACCTGAAGATCAGACGGAAGTGGTCGATATTATTTCGGATTCCTTCGTCAAGGATTCGGAGGACAGCAAAAACGGTTTGGCTGGAGATGCCCCACGTAAGCCAGCAACGTCAATGGATGATTTGATTGCCAACTGCAATGAAAACGAAGACAACAGCAGCAACTGCAAAAAGCAGAATGCCATTAAACGCTACTTGGGACGGTTGCTGATCGGCGGAAGCCTACCGGATTGACGTTAGGCGCGGTGGAAAAACTTGTAGTTGCTACGGCCAGCATCCTTGGCCCGATATAGAGCCACATCCGCGCTTTTCATGATAGAACTGACATTGTCACTGTC
>DATLII010000264.1:0-4168 GCA_035539495.1 Dongiaceae bacterium | reverse complement strand
GGGTTTTGTCAAACTGTCGATCGCATTGCTCAACGTCGACCAGAGCCGTAACCGCGCCAAGCTCGATTTTCAGGTGACGGATTCCGGCATCGGCATGATGGAAGGCACCGACGCCGTCATCTTCGATCGCTTCCGCCAGTTGGAAGGTAGTTTCAGTCGAGGCTTCGGCGGCCTGGGTATCGGCTTGGCCACCAGCCGTGAAATCGCCCGGCTGATGCAAGCGGAACTGACATTCCAATCCCGTCCCAATCAGGGCACGCAATTCAGCTTTGTGGTGGAATTTCCGTTCGCAGCTAAATCAGCCACGCCGCGGAAAACCGAACCCGTGCAACGGGATTGGCAGCAACTGGCTCAAGGCCGGCTGGCACTGATAGTGGAAGACAATCCCGTGAATCAGATGGTGTTGAAAGCATCGCTGACCAAACTGGGCCTGCGCACATTGGTGGCTAATAACGGCGATGAAGCGATCGCAATGGTGCTCGCCCAACCCGTGGACATCGTGCTGATGGATTGCCAGATGCCGGTGCTGGATGGTTTCGAGGCGACTCGCGCCATTCGCCAACTGGGGGATGATCGCAGTCTGGTGCCTATCATCGCCATCACCGCCAACGCGATGTCGAAAGATCGCGAGCGCTGCGTGGAAGCCGGGATGAACGATTACATGAGCAAACCAGTGGACATGCAGGAACTGAAAGAAAAGTTATTGAAATGGCTACCATTACAGTCTCGTGACAGCCGAACTGCCAACAATCAGATGACGGCGGAGGAATGAAGCAAAGCTGTCTATACTGAATTGCAACATCCTCAATTGATTCCCATTCGCCATGCTGCAAAACACCCTATCCCTGCGGGGACGCCTGTTCGCCGGCTTCCTCGTGGTTACTCTGGCCGCCACCTTGGCCTTCGCCTTCAGCGCCAGTTACTTTGCGCGTCATTCATTGCAACAAAGCATCGACACCCGCCTGAACACCGCCGCTCAGGCCGTGCCTGGCTTGGTGGACCCAGCCTATTGGTCCGTGCAACACAAAGCCGATGCCGTGGACAGCGAGCAATATCTGAAGCAATTGCGCGCTCTGCGCAGCTACAACGACAACGTAGGTCTGGCCTACCTGTACGTGATGATGGTGGACGGCGATAAGGTGTACATGGTGCTGGATTCCGCCAGCGATGACGAAGTTCAAGCCGACGATTACACCCACTATTTCAACGAATACACCGATGCCAGCGCCGGCGTCTGGGACGCTCACAACACTGGCAAGCCTCAGATCGACGAATACACGGATCGCTGGGGCACCTTCCGTTCTCTGTTCCTGCCTATCACCATCAATGGACAAAAATTCGTGATCGGTGCCGATGTCACGACCGACTCGATCGACGCCGCCGTGCGCCAGCAACTGATCGTGTATGGACTGATCGCGTTCGGCATTTTTGTGTTGGGTTTGATTCTGGCTTCCTGGTTATCGAGCCGCATCGCCAAGCCGTTGCAGGACATGATGGAAATGACACGCCAGGTTTCGGAACGGCGTGATCTGACTCGCCTGATCACCGCACGTGGACAGGATGAAATGTCCGCCGCCGTACAGGGGTTGAATAAACTGGTAGCGTTTTTCCGCGACACGTTACTGTTGGTACGCAAGGAAGCCAGCAGCAGCGAATCATTGGCCAGCCATCTGCAGCAAACCTCGCAAGGCTGGCTGCAACGCTTCGACACCAGTGTGAGCAAACTGGCCACGCTCACCCGTCAAGCCAACAGCATTCATTCCGACACCGAGCAAGCCGCACGCCTGGTCAGCGAAACCCGCGATGGCATGCAGGCAGCGGTGGAAGAATTGCAACGCACACGGCAGGCACTGGAGCAGATGCGCGCCGGTGTCGGCAGCAACAGTCGCAATGGTGCAACGTTGGCGCAACAACTGACCTCGCTGAATCAGCAGGCCAACGAAATCAGCAATGTGTTGGTAGTGATTCGCCAGATTGCCGAACAAACCAATTTGCTGGCTTTGAATGCCGCCATCGAAGCCGCCCGCGCCGGCGATCAGGGCCGCGGTTTTGCGGTAGTAGCAGATGAAGTACGCAAACTGGCGATCGAAACCCAGGAAACCTTGGGTCGCACCAATGAAGGCGTGCAGCGCATCATTTCCGGTATTAACGAAGCCGCGGGCAACACCGGGCACAACGCGCGCATCGCGCAGGAGATCGATGCATTGTCCACCAGCGCCGTGACCAGCGTCGATGAAACTGCCGGCCGTATCGCCGGCCTGATGAACGTGGTCAACCAGGCATTTGGTTCAGCCCACGCGGTCAAGGAAGCGGTGGATGCCGTTAACGCAGACATTCACGCCATGAGCGACATGATCAGCGAAAGCGCGGAACGGGCAAAAGAGTTGGGCAATGCATCAACACAACTCACCCAGCAATCCGATCAGTTGAAACAGCAGTTGGAGCAGTTCCGGATCTGATACCCATCACATCCGGAACGATTCAGAAAGTTTCCAGCTTCCACGCATCGAACGCCGGCTCCTCGTAAGGATGGGCGCTGCGTAACGCTGCAACGGCGGCTTTGATCAGGTGATCCTCGCACACCAGCTCCACCCGATATTCCCCCACCATTTCAATCTTGCCTTGCTGGCCGACAAAGGGATTGGAACCTTGCAGGGCACGGAATTGCCCGGTGCCCTGCACTTCCCAACAACAACTGTCATAATTGCCGATACGGCCTGCGCCGGCAGCAAAGATCGCCGTTTTCACGGCTTCCTTGTGTTCTGCCGGAACAAAAAATGCGAGTTTGTACATGGAACCTCCTGTAGCGGCAACAACCGTCCGAACGCAACTGCTGTTACAGCAACACGATCAAACTGGTGCAAAAAGTCGTGGAATGGAACACTTGCGCCCGGAAACGTGCGCCCCCATGATACGATGCAGCTTGCACGCACAGATCACATCCGCGACCCGATCAAAATGCCAGCAAACTATGCAAGCAAATCTGGACTGGCACCTATCCTGCACACCAATCCGCACCTTCACCCACACAGGGATACAACAGTGACCCAATTACATTTCATCGGCGGCGAAAAAGGTGGCGTCGGCAAATCTGTCATGGCGCGGGTACTGGCGCAATATCACGTGGACCGCGGCATACCGTTCACTGGTTTTGATACCGACCGCTCCCATGGCACTTTTTCGCGCTTTTACGGCGAATTCGCCTACCCTGCCGTGGTCGATCAATACGAAAGCCTGGACAAGATCATCGAAGCCGCCTCCGCTGAACCCGAACGCCAGATTCTGGTGGACCTGGCCGCACAGACCTTTCCCTTCCTGCATCGCTGGATCGACGACTGCGCGCTGTTCGAACTGTTGGGCGAACTTGGCTTCAGCGCCACCTTCTGGCACATCATGGACGACGGCAAGGATTCCATCCAGCTACTGGGCAAATTGCTGGACCGGTACGGTGATCATGCATCCTGCGTGATCGTGGAAAATTTTGGTCGCGGATCGGATTTCAGCGACGCAGAGAAGTCAGAGCCGTTCCAGCGCGCCAAGACGCTGGGCACCCCTGTGATTCAACTCAGCAAGCTGCACGATGGCGCCATGCACAAAATCGATATGATCGACGCCAGTTTCTGGGCGGCCACGCATAACAAGGATCTGCTGAGCCTACCCGATCGGATGCGAGTGAAAGTGTGGCTGAGTCGCGCTTATGATCAGCTGGAAAAAATATTGCCGCTGTTGGTGACGAAAACCGAACAGGTTGTGGTGGAAGTAGACTAAACAGCCGGCCGGCACCGTTGCGATCGCCACGGTGCCGGCCGGTTCTATTCAGTTCAGCCCACCCACTTGCGCGCATTGCGGAACATGCGCAGCCATACGCCGTCCTCGCCCCACTGCGGCGGGTGCCAGGAATTCTGCACCGTGCGATACACACGCTCCGGGTGCGGCATCATGATGGTGACGCGACCATCGGCATTGCACAGGCCGGTGATGCCCTGCGGCGAACCGTTAGGATTGGCCGGATAGGTTTCGGTAGTACCGCCCCAGTTGTCCACGAAACGCAATGCGATAACATCGGCACGAGCCGCCGATTCGATCTGCGCGGCCGCGGCAAATTCAGCGCGACCTTCACCGTGAGCCACCGCAATCGGCAACCGCGAGCCTTCCATGCCTTGCAGCA
>DATLII010000263.1:0-4678 GCA_035539495.1 Dongiaceae bacterium | reverse complement strand
CTGTAACAAGGATTACAGTTGCGCCAAAGGTTTCTGCCCATCGTTTGTAACGGTAGAGGGCGCCAAAATCGCAACGCGCATGCATGGCGATGTCAAACGTCTGGACGCGTTGCTGGCAGCGCTGCCGCAACCCAATCTGGCGCCATTGAACGAGGCCGGATTCAACATTCTGGTGGCGGGTATCGGTGGCACCGGTGTGCTGACCATCGGCGCTCTGTTGGGCATGGCAGCGCATCTGGACGGCAAAGGTTGCACCATTCTCGATATGACAGGCATGGCGCAAAAGGGTGGGGCTGTGACCAGT
Source organism: Dongiaceae bacterium (assembly GCA_035539495.1). Classification (GTDB taxonomy): domain Bacteria; phylum Pseudomonadota; class Gammaproteobacteria; order Pseudomonadales; family Ketobacteraceae; genus Ch67. The sequence continues at coordinate 4,374 of DATLII010000263.1, read as the reverse complement.
CACATCCGCATTGGGCCCGATCCAAAGGGAATTTATACCTCACGCCTCAGTGAAGGCATGACGGATGTGCTGCTGGCGTGCGACATGATTGTCGGCTCCAGCGCGCCGGTATTGAAAACGCTGCGTCCTGGTACCACCACTGCGATTCTAAATACGGATGTGGCGCCCACCGGCGATTTCCAAAGCAACAAGTATCTGGACCTGGGTGAAGCCCGGCTGCGCGCTGCGATTCTGAAAGCGCTGGACGGCGGCCGTTCCTACGATTTGCAAGCGAGCAAACTGGCCACCGATCTGATCGGCGACAGCATTGGCACCAATGTGTTGATGTTGGGTTATGCGGTGCAGAAAGGTCTGCTGCCGTTGTCGGTGGATTCCATTCTGGAAGCGATTCGTCTCAATGGCACTTTCGTGGAAGGCAATCTGCGTACGTTCGCGTTGGGGCGCCTGGCGGCACACAATCCCGCTGCATTGGCAGCCGAGTTGGACCTCACACCAACACTGCCATCACTGAGCACGGTAACTGACGTGTTGGCAAGCCGCTCCCGCTTGCTTACCGACTATCAGAATGCATCTTACGCGCAAGTCTATGGAGATTTCATTGAGGGTGTCCGCCGCAAAGTGGCGACCAGCAATGTGGACAAGGACGAGGAGTTTGCACGGCAGGTGGCGCTGACATTGGCCAAGCTGATGAGCTACAAGGACGAATACGAAGTGGCACGGCTTTACACCGATCCGAAGTTCATGCAACGCATTCGGGAACAGTTCTCCGGTGATTTCAAGCTGACTTTCAATCTGGCGCCGCCTTTCCTGCCAGGCCAGGACAAGGCCACCGGCCGGCCGAAAAAACGCAGCTTCGGTCCCTGGATGCTGCAGGCGTTCAAGTGGCTGAGCAAATTGAAAGTGTTGCGTGGTACACCGTTCGATGTGATTGGCTATTTTCCGGAGCGTCGAATGGAGCGCCGGCTGATCGCTGAGTATCGCGATCTGATCGAGAGAATCGTCAGTTCACTGAATGCTGCGAATCTGGAAACCGGCATCAAGATCGCTGCGGCAGCGCGGGAAATCGGTGGTTACGGTCCTGTGAAAGAGGCTTCGGTGCAGCGGTATCAGGCTGAGCTGAAAACGCTGTTGGAAGCATTCAACAATCCGGTAACGGCTTATGCGAAACCAGAAAAAATGAAAGTCAGGCAGCTCTAACTGCTCGACGTTTTGAGCTACTGTCCATTCATTTATGGGCCGGGATAGTTGAGCGGATCCTGCTTGTTATCGGGCGTTTCCGCTTTCCAGCGCACAGATCCAATAGGTCGTTCCAATTTACGGCGGACCTTGGTTTCACCGGGAAAGCGGTTGAACACTTTGACCTGAGCATGGATCGCCAGATCGGTTTGGGTATAGCGGGACCGCATCCGCAGATAGTCTCCCCAGGTGGGGCAGTGAAAGCGCTCGGTCCAAACGGCGGGATTTTCGATGTCCCGTGCCAGTGACCAGTCATAGCCGCCGTTGCGCAAGCGTACCCGCTGCATGTTCAGCATGGCGTTGTAGAAAGCGCGAGCCTGCTCCGGGTCAACGTCATAATCCATTTCCAGCGCGATGGGCCCCGAGCGCAATGACAAGTCCAGCGCGACTTTCGGTTCATTGGAAATCTGGATCTGCTCGATATCTTCATTGTCATTGGGCACCGGCAGCAGGAAGCCGATAAGCGTGGTGGCCAGCAATGCGCCTGCGGACACCATCAAGGCTAGCGGCACTGAATAATCAGCGGCAAATTCGCCCCACAGCCATGAGCCTATCGCGATACCGCCGGCAGTACAGGTTTGGTACATGGACAGCGCCCGTGCGATCACCCAGCGTGGCGTTGATAACTGCACCGAAATATTTAACAAGGACACCACAAGAATGTTCGACCCGCTGACAACGAAAAGTCCGGCACAGGTCAGCGGCAAGGATTGGCTGAATCCCACTACGAGCAGTGAAGCTGTGCCTATCAGCGCCAGAACTTTGAGCATGGTTTCTGTCGGCAGCATCTCGCGGATATAGCTTATCCCGAGCCCCGCACAGACCGCGCCCACACCGCTGACACCCAGCAGCACGCCATAGATGTCGGCGCCGCCACCCAACGTATCCCGTGCAATCAGTGGCGCCAGGGCGTTGGCGGAGGCGATACAGATGCAAACGGAAAATGCGCGAATCAAGGCGCGTTTGATCGGGATCGAATGTTTCGCGAAACGCACGCCGGACACCAGCGCCCGTCCGATTTTTTCGGGGGGAAGGCGAGAAGCAACGGTGTTACGACGCCAGAGAAAAAACGTGACAAATAGAGGAACATAAAAAATCGAATTAACTGCAAAAGCGTAGTTGGCACCCAAGGCCATCACAATGATGCCGCCAATGGCCGGCCCCGCGCTACGGGCCACGTTGTAGGCCACGGAGCCTAATCCAATGGCCGCCGGTAAATGCTCGCCGGGTACCTGTTCGGGAATCGAGGCCTGCCAGGACGGCGAATAAAATGCCACGCCACAACCGATCATGACAGTAAAGAGCAACAGCATCCAGGGCGTGGTGACGCCCAGAAACGCAAGTGTGGTTAACGTGATCGAGGCAAGAATCGCAAACGCCAGTGAAAACAGGGCGATCAGGCGCCGGTCGAACATATCGGCGACAGCACCGGCCATCATGGCCACCAGCATATACGGCATCATCAACGCAGTTTGGGTCAACGCAACCATGGACGGAGAATCCGTGAGCCGCGTCATTTCCCAGGCGACACCGACACCCAGGATGAGATGACCGAAATAGGAGAAAACGCTGGCGGTCCAGATGTTACGAAAATTTTTGTATTTCAGCGGTGCGAAGATACCCGCGTTTGCGTTGCCCATTGGCAAAATCAACCGTTAGAAAGGGTAAAGAATAGATTAATCTACCAGCACTTGGAGGGACAGCCCTGCGCTGACGAATACGACAACCTGCGTTTTTTGACAAAGAGTGTGCTTGAACTTAATCAACACCAGTGTTCATATGTTAGCTTGTTCTCGCGTAATGAGCCAAAAATTCAAAATATCGAAAGTCCTGCTCACGAAATCAAATAACACGTAAATAACATTCAGATAACACAGGAAACTCACAATGACATCCCCGAGGGGTGAATTCCGCAGTGCCTGGACGGTTCTGCTGGCAGCAACCGCTGGCATGAGTTCCGGCCTGGCATTGAATGCCTACATCAACAATATTTTTGGGCCGTATCTGCTGGAAGCCTTTAACTGGAGCAAAGCCGATTTTGCCTTGAACGGCGCCATATCCATTATCACTGTGCTCTGGATACCCTTCGTGGGCCGAATGGCGGATTTGTTCGGTGTCCGCAAAGTGGCATTTTTCGGCATCATCGCGTATCCGTTCAGCTTTGTGTTGCTGAGCCAGTTAACAGGTGACGTGCGCGCGTTGTACGCCATCCACTTCATGCAGGTGATCCTGTGCGCCTCCACCACCGCGACCGTATACTGCCGAGTGGTTGCCGAGCGCTTTTCTCAGAATAGGGGATTGGCCTTGGCCATCTGCGCGGCGGGACCTGCTGTTGTGGGTGCGATCGCGAGTCCGTTGCTCACTCACTATATCGACGCCAATGGTTGGCGCGCAGGCTTCCTCGCAATGGCCGTCTTTTCCGCATTGCTGGGTGTGTTGGCGCTGGTCCTGTTACCGAAAAAGTCACCCGGCCACGGAGCGGAATTGCGTAAGAACAGCGCTCGCAAGGATTATCGCGCCATTTTTACCAGCCCCGCCTTTCGCATCATCGCCGTCAGTTCATTTCTGTGCAGTCTCACGCACGCGTTGGCGACTTCACAGCTCAAAATCGTGTTGGCGGATCACGGCGTTTCAGCGATTGAAGGCGGCTACATGGTGTCGGTGTTTGCCGTGGGCGTGGTGTTGGGAAGATTGATTGGCGGTGTTGCTCTGGACAAATGGCCAACTCATATTATTTCTGCCGTGGGCATGGGATTGCCCTGTATCGGCAGCTACGTCCTGGCCACCGATACAACGAATCTGTTCATGTTAGGGTTTGCGATCATACTGCTGGGCCTCTCTTTCGGTGCAGAAGCCGATATTCTGGCGTATGTCACTGCGCGTTATTTCCCGATGCATATTTACAGCTCAGTGATGGGGTTGCTGACGACAGCGGTGGGATTGGCGATTGGATTAGGTTCGGGGTTGTTGAGTTTCACTCTGGCCAAGACTGACAGCTTTACGCCGTTTTTGCTGCTGGGGGGAACGTTGGTGTTGATTGGTGGTGTGAATCTGTTGCGGTTGGGATCGATTGAATCTGCAATTAAGCAGGAAGCGAATGCCGCTTCCTGATGGCTGCCTGACAAATAACTACCTGCC
>DATLII010000262.1:0-3395 GCA_035539495.1 Dongiaceae bacterium | reverse complement strand
CGGCAGGTTGGCCTGTTCACTGATGCGGGCAAACAACGGTTCCAGATGCTGGAACAGCAGAGCATCGTAGCGTGTCAATGTGTTCGCATCCGGTGCCGGCGCACCTTCATGGGAAATATAAAAGCGCTGTGGCAGCCCCTCGGCGTCCACCGTTAGCGCCATATCCTCTGCGGCGGCGGGAAATACATGCTGCAACACGCTGGCAGCGGCAGCCAACGGCGGCAACAACGCCCACAAATATTGCAAACTCCAGGTCGACGCCACGGCGCGCACATCATCGCCTCGCACACCCAGGTGATCAGCGCGTTGTCGCAGCAAGCGTTCCAGCAGGGCGGGATTGTGCAGCAGATCGTCCACTGCCACTGCGTCCGCCGGAGGCCGCGGCGAACACACCAGATTTTCGCCGAGCACAGATAATTCGCCCGGGAATAATGGAGCAAGCCGCGCGATCATAAGACCGGATTCATGAGACAGGAGTCACGAGACGGGAGCCATGAAAGTAAAATCATGAGAAAAACTCATGGGAAAGGCAGCATGAAAAAACATCATGAGAACAGAAACGTCGCGCTGCTATTTATCTTCGTGCTCCGACAACAACGCACCGGTACCGGCATCTAGGCTCACTTCCCATTCCTTGCCCGCTGCGTCGCGCAGCTCCACGCTGTAAATATACTGGCCCTTGTGGCGTTCCAGTTCGGTGTCTTTGATTTTGCCATCCGGGTGCTTGGCCAGCGCAGCGGCGTTCAATGTTTCAAACGGCTTGATGGTGCCTGCGTTCTGCAATTGGACGGCTTCATCCACACCGATATCCTCATCAGCGGTAGCGGCGACGGACATCAACAGAGTCAGGGAGCCGGCAATGGCAACGAAGGGTTTCATGGCGTTTCTCCTGTGGGAATGGGTCAGGTCGGTAACGGCGCGGGCACCACACCCAACGCCTGCCACAACGATACCAGCCGCAGCGCCACATCCGCGGTAGCCTGGGACCAGGCCAGTTCGCTGTCGTACTGGCTGCGCTCGGCCACCAGCACGTCTAACAGTGACAATGTGCCCTGGGCGTAGTTCCGGTGCGCCAACTCAGCGGCTTTGCGTGCGGCCGTCACCGCGTCGGCCAGCGCCTGTTGCCGTTGCACACCCTGGGTATAGAACACAATGGCAGTCTGCACATCCGTCAACGCACCGCGCGCGGTTTGCTCATAGGCCAGATATGCCTGCTGCTGGCGCGCATCATCGGCATCGATCTGGGAACGGATGCGGCCGAAGTCAAACAGTGGCGCCAACAGTCCAGCATTGGCAGACCAGATCTGGCCGTTATTGGAACCAAACAGCTGGCCCACGTCGGTGCTGGCAACGCCGATCATGCCTGCCAGATTCAGCGTAGGATAGCGCAAGGCGCCACTGGCGTGCAGGCGTTCAGCAGCAGCGGCCAGGCGGCGCTCGGCGGCGCGCACATCCGCCCGCTGGGCCAGCACTTCGGCCGGCGTCAACATTACGGTAGCGGCATCCGCGGCGGGAATGGCCGCCAGCGCGGCCTGGCCAACCGTGTCGACCGGCGCGGACGGATCGGGTGCCGGTACGTATGGCATCAATTCCGCCAATGCCTGCGGCGACGTAGCCAGCAGCAATTGCAAACGGGCGCGAGCCGCTTCGACTTGCTCCGCCGCCTGCGGCACAGTGGCTTGCGTGTTGAACAGCAACGTTTGCGCGCGCTCCACATCCAGCCGACTGGCCATGCCCTCGCGAAAACGCGCCTGCGTAATACGCACGGTGCTCTGTTGAGCCTCGGCATTCTTCTTCGCCAGCGCGTGTTGCGCCACGTACAGGCGGTATTCGATATAGTTGCGCGCCACTTCCCCCAGCACAGCCAATTGCACCGCGGTGCGATCGGCTTGCAGGGCCTGTTCGTCCGCAGCCGCAGCAGCGGCAACGTGACGCAGCCGGCCGGACAGATCCAGTTCCCAACTGGCGGCAATGCCCGCCTGGGCCAATGTGCGCGGGCCACTGGTAGCGGCGCCGTCACCGTTGCCATCCCGCTCCAGCGCATCGGCACGGGTCACATCGAGTGTCGCATCGAACTGCGGCCATAAGTCGGCGTCACTGCCACTGCGCAACGCCTGCGCTTCCAGCACGCGCGCACTGGCAATGCGCAAATCGAGATTGCCGCGTTGGGCATCCTGCATCAATCGGTTCAGCACGGGGTCGTTGAAGCTGTGCCACCAATAGAGGTCGACGGTGGTGTCGGCAGGGGCGGTGGCAGTGGACGCCCGTTCCCAAGTAGCAGGCAGAGCCGGGCCCAAAGAATCCTGCAGTTGCGGCGGGGAGGAAACCGGCGCACAACCTGCCAGCGGCAACAGAATGGCGGCGAAGAACGGCGCGGCGACACGCCTCATGGGCGCGCTCCATCGACGCTGGCTACGACGACCGGCTCGCCATCTGCCTGACGATGGAACAGGCGATCCAGCGCCAGGTAGATCACCGGCGTCGAGAACAGCGTCAGCAGTTGACTCAGCAGCAGCCCGCCCACCACGGCGATACCCAGTGGCTGGCGCAATTCAGCACCGGTACCGAACGCCAATATCAGAGGCAACGCGCCCAGCAGTGCGGCCAGCGTGGTCATCATGATCGGGCGAAACCGCACCAGACAGGCGATACGGATCGCCTCCTGTGGCGACAGTTTTTCCGTGCGCTGGGTTTCCAGGGCGAAATCCACCATCAATATGCCGTTCTTCTTGACGATACCGATCAGCAACACCACACCGATCATGGCCATGATGGAAAAATCCAACCCGCTGATCCACAGCGCCACAATGGCACCGATACCGGCGGACGGCAGCGTCGACAGGATTGTCAGCGGATGCACGAAACTCTCATATAGCACGCCCAGGATGATGTACACCGCCAGCAACGCGGACAGAATCAGCAGCGGCTGGGTTTCCAGCGCATCCTGAAATGCTTGCGCCGCGCCCTGGAAGCGACCGCTGATGGAATCGGGCACGGCCAATTCTGTCTTGACCTGATCGATAGCGGCGACTGCATCACTCAACGCCAGTCCCGGTGCCAGGTTGAAGGAAATACCCACTGCGGGGAAAAGTCCCACATGGTTGATGGACTGAGGCCCGATGCCGGGCGGTTCGAGCCGGGCCAGCGCCGTCAGCGGCACCATTTCCCCGGTCAGCGGCGAGCGCAAATGCAGATAGGAAAGCGCATCGGTGGAGCCGCGCTGGTTGGCGTCGATTTCCAGAATGATTTTGTACTGGTTCACTTCGGTCTGGTATTCGCTGATCTGACGCTGGCCGAAGGCGTCGTACAGCGTCTGGTCGATATCCGCGATGGAAATGCCGAAGCGGGCGGCGGCAGTGCGGTCGATGGTCAGGCGCGTCACACTGGCACCTATC
>DATLII010000261.1:0-3956 GCA_035539495.1 Dongiaceae bacterium | reverse complement strand
CTGGATGGCAACTACAGCCTTACCAACCACATCGAATGGGAAAACGTTGATACCACATATGGGTGGATTACTCGTATGCACGCACGTTGCTACAACTGCTGAAGCGTACGCTGTCGCGATCTATTTTGAATAAAGAGCTGTGGCCGGATACCGGTAATCGGGAATCCTTCGCTCGCTCATTTCTGTCGAAGGACTCCATCCTGATCTGGTTTTTCAAGAACTATCACCAGAACAAGATCAGGTATGCCGAGCTGGGTGGTTCACTGGGAGGTCAGATTGAATTCGTTCGGTTGCGCAACCCCAAGGAAGCGCGGGCTTTCCTGGACAATATTGAGGTTGTAGAAACCCTTACTTAAACCAATAGCGCATCCGTGGTATTGGTCGGCCAGGCTTGGGGAACCGGATAGACTGTCACTACCTGCACCGGGCTCGACGCATTGACGATGACCACGATCAATCCATTCACCAGCTTCTGTTTGCCGGTATTGGTGATCCTACGCCCGACATACCCTGCAGGAATGGTGGTGACAAATTTAAACCGGGAGTCTGCATTGTCAGCGCAGCTATACAGGTCAAAATTGTTCTGCTTCAAGGCTTTTTCCAGCAACTCACTGGCGCCGTAGATACCGATATCATCCGTTACCTGAATCTGGTAGGGATCGGTTGTCATCGCATCGAATTTCTGCAGCGTCGATTTGACATTTTTTACCGGCACGCTCATGGCTCCAGCCAACTTCTTGAGGCGCGAAGTACTCAATTTGTTGGCCTCACCGGCGCCGGAAAACTTCATGGTGACATTTTTCTCGAACCAGCTAACCGAATTCCCACCCGCAGCAACGGCTTCCGCTTTGGAAACATGCTTTTCGAAGAGATGCTTGTTTTTTTCCACCAGCTGCATGCCTTTCACTTTCTTGATGGCGTTCACGGCAGCAGTAGCATCGGCCAGCGAGATGGTCATGGCATTCTTCCCTGATTGGATGGAGTTGTGCCAATATATCAAGAGTCCAGATTGAGTGAAACCATTTTGGTAAGCAGAGCTGGCCAAATGCCAGTGTGTTCCCGACTCCCCTCACCCCGGAAACACAAACATCCCTAACGCTTCCATCTGCTTCGGCAGGCTATCCACCTGCTCCATCACCGCGTCCCCCGCCAACCAATCGCAGCCCGCCGCCACCAGAAATTCATACTGCGTCGACGAATGCACGGATGACGCCATCACCTTCAGCCCCATCTCATGGGCCAGGTTCACCACACCACGGCTGATGGACTGATCATTGCGCGATTCATGCACCGACGCCACGAACAGGTCACCCAGCCGGATCAGTGAATAAGGGATATCCCGCAGTAATTTCAGCGGCGCAAAACCGGTGCCGAAATTATCCAGAATCAGATGAAAGCCATTTTTACGCAGCTGGTTCAGCACATCGCTTTGCTGGCTGTGCCGGATCGCCAGTGAAGATTCCGGCAGCCCCACATAGATTTGTTCAGTGCGAATACCCTGGGCGCGCACAGTTTCGGTCACCCACTCCACCCCGCCCTCCTGCATCAACAACGACGGCGAGATGGGCAGAATCAATTTCACCCGCTCCCGCTGATGGGCGTTCATTGTGCTCATGCGTTCCAGCGCGTGCTGCCAGAACCAGCGGAAAATCAGCGGCGCCAAGCCCGATTCCTCCGCCGCCGGCAGAAACTCGTCCAGCATCAATTCACCCCGAGCCGGATTCACCCAGGACAGCTTGATTTCGCACGCTACCAGCTGATCGTTTTCCACCGCTGCAACCGGCTGGAACTGCACTCGCCACTGTTTCTGCTCCACCGCCTGATGCAGTTCGTATTCGATCTGCATCTGCTCCACCCGCTGCTTGTTCATCTCAGCGGTGTAGTACTGATAATTATTGCGGCCAATCGCCTTGGCCCGAGCCAATGCGGATTCGGCATTTTTCAGCAGCGTACGCGCGTCATCACCGCAGGTGGGATACACGCTTACGCCGATGGAGCAGCCGGTAAACACCTGATGGCCATCGATCAGGAAGGTCTCGCGAATCTGGTCGATGATCTTCTGCGCCACGATGCCCGCGTTGTCCGGCAGATCGATGTGGCCCAGGATCACCACGAATTCATCGCCCTCCATGCGGCCTACCATGTCGTCACGCCGCACCAGTGACTGAATGCGCTGCGCCACTTCGCGAATCAGTTGATCGCCACGATCATGGCCCAGGGATTCGTTGATATAGCGGAAGTGATCCAGATCCACATACAGCACGGCGAAATAGAAACCGGAAATGCCCGCCTTCAATACGCAACGATCAATCTGTTCTTCAATAGGCGCCCGCAGTGGTAAACCCGTCAGATGATCCACATGGGACAGCCGCGCGATCTTGTCCTTGGATTCCCGCGTATCTTTCAACTGGCGGAACGCAAACAACAGCGCGATCTCGGGCAACGCATTCACCGGAATGGCGGCGAATTTCACGCTGATGCTTTCACCGTCCGCACGCCACAGCATGGCCTTGTCCACCTGTAGGATCTGTTCTGTGCGAGTGACTTTGGCAATCGGGTGATCTTTCCAGCGCGACCGCACGCCGCCGCAGGTTTCTTCCAGAATGGTTTCCAGATAATTGCCAGTCAGTTCCAGCACCGATGTTTTCAGCAGGCGCTCGGCCGCGGCATTGGCGTACAGGATCTGACCCTGTTTATCCAGCGCCAATACACCTTCGTCGCGATTTTCCACCAGGGACTTTTTATTCTCGCTGCCCATGGCGATGATCTGGTTGCGGTACTGTTGCAATTGCAGGTACAGCTTCACACGGTGTTGCAGAGTCCGCTCCGGCACCGGCTTGGCCAGTACATCCACCACGCGGAACAGATCCTGGTGCAGTGCCATTTTGCGTTCCGATAGATTGCCGGTGATAAACAGCACCGGAATATGCTGGGTGCGGGTGTCGGATTTGAGCAGGTTCAACACCTGATAGCTGTCGGGATCATTCAGGCCGGAATCCAGAATCAGCAACGCAGGCTGATGGCTGGCCACCAGATTCACGACATTGCCACCTTCGGCAGTGGCCAATGCGCGGGCGCCGGACGCCTGCACCAGTTCGGAAAAATAGGCGATGTTGGCGTCCTGCGTGTCAGCAATAATGATCAGGGGTAACGTTTGATTCATGGTCTCGGTGTCAATTCGATGTTTATCGGTTTGCTATCAAATTCGGTTCAACGCGGTTTGAATTGAATTCGGTGCAGGATTGTTTCCAGCTGATCGGCACGGAACGGCTTCGACATGTATTCGTCCATGCCCGCCTGCAGGCAGGCGTCGTGGCAATCGCCGGAATCGCTGGCGGTGAGCGCAATGATCGGCAGATGGCCGCCGTTCAGCTGCTCCCATTCCCGAATACTGCGCGTGGCCTGGAAGCCGTCCATGATCGGCATTTCACAATCCATCAGAATGAAGTCGTACTGCTTTTCCATCACCGCCTCGATGGCCTCCTCACCGTTGTTGGTGACGTCGGCATGAATGCCCAGCTTTTTCAAGGCACCTTTGGCGATGATCTGATTCACTTCGTTGTCTTCCACCAGCAGCGCGCGACGGGTCTGCAGGCCATTGGCATCCTGCAAACTGCGGTCGGTCACCAGCGGTTGTTGCGCCGCCTGATCACGACCCAGTACGGTAGCAAGGGCGTCGTGCAGCATTTGCTTACGCACCGGTTTCAATAGCACAGCATCCAATCGCAGGTGGGGCATGGCCGTTAAATTCAGATGCTCACGATCACCCGCCAGCAGCAGAATGCGCACGTTGTTGAACGCGGGATTGCGGCTGATTTCCTGCGCTAATTGCACGCCGGCCATTTTGTGTTGCTGCAGATCAATCACCACCAGCTCGCAGGGTTTCCCCGCGATACCGGACTGACGCATTTTCTCCAGCGCCACCGGCCCGCTGCCGCAACTTTCCACTTCCAGAT
>DATLII010000260.1:0-4566 GCA_035539495.1 Dongiaceae bacterium | reverse complement strand
GTACGGAATTCCCAATCCCCCAGCAGGCAGCCCTTCTCTTCCCGCATGTTGATGGTGATGTCGAACTTGGAGGTCTCGGATTCTTCCGGCAACAGTTCGATATTCAAACCCGGCAACGACAGCGCACTGGTCGACGTCGCGTTCTGCAGCACGAACATCACCTGGAACAGCGGCGTGTGGCTCATTTCCCGCGCCACACCCAGTTCGTCCACCAGACGTTCGAACGGAATATCCTGATGGTCGTAAGCGCCAGTCAGGTTTTGCTGCACCTGTTTCAGCAGCGAAGTGAAAGTGGGATTGCCCGACAGATCGCTGCGGATCGCCAACGTATTCACGAAACAGCCGATCAGTTGTTCCAGCTCCGGACGCACCCGTCCCGCAATGGGCGTACCGACACAAACATCATCCTGGCCACTATAGCGATGCAGCAATACCTGCAATGCGGCGAACAAGGTCATGAACAGCGTGACGCCCTGCTTCTTCGCCACTTCATTCAGCGCGCGCGACGTTTCCACATCCAGCCGGAAATGCAGATTCGCACCCTGATAGGTATGCATCGGCGGACGCGGGTAGTCGGTGGGCAGTTCCAGCACCGGCACGCCGTCCAGGCGGGTTTTCCAATAGCTGAGCTGGCGCTCCAGGCGCTCCCCCGACAGCCATTCGCGCTGCCACAGGGAATAATCGGCGTACTGGATTTTCAGATCCTGCAGAGGCGACGGACGATCCTGGGTGAAGGCATCGTACAAAAGCGCCATTTCGCGGATGAACACACCCATGGACCAGCCGTCGGCGATGACGTGATGCATGGACACGATCATCACGTGCTCCATGCTGCTCAGGCGAATCAGGCGGGTGCGCAGCAGCGGGCCGTTGATCAGGTCAAACGATGTATGGGCGTCGCCCTTGAAACGGGCACGGATCACTTCTTCCTGTTCGTCGCGGCTCAGGGGCTCCAAACTGATGGTGGCCAGTTCCCAGCGCTGGTGCTGGTTAATGACCTGACGGCCCTGACCGTCCTCGGTGATAAAGGTGGTGCGCAGCACTTCATGGCGGCTGACGATTTCGTCGAAACTCATCCGCAGGGCTTCGACGTCCAGGCTGCCTTTCAAGCGTAATGCGGCGGAAATGTTGTAGCTGGCGCTGCCGGATTGCAGCTGATCAATGAACCACAGTCGCTGCTGCGCATAGGACATGGGCAGGCGATCGCTGTCGCGGGGGTAGACCTGGATGGCATCCTTGCGTGGCTCGGCCCCTTGGTTTTTCTTCTTCTGGAGCTGCTTCAGCAGGGCTTCGCGCTGTTCCGGGGAAAGGCTCGCCAAACGGTTCAGTAACTTCTTGTCTGTCATTAATCGATGTGCCCGTGTCGATTTTTATGATTGTTATAGGGGTTGGGGGAATAGTGCTATTTTAGACCGCTATAAACAACTTTAGGCAGACCAAAAAAGGCCCGCCCTACCAGAACACCCTGGAGCAGTCATTTTAATGAAGTCAGAAGGTTGCGCCCAGCGCTCCCTTCCGACTCCCCCGTTCTCGTCACAGATTTTTCAGATCTTCTTCGGATAATCCCTCTATTTCGGCCAACAATTCGGCCATTTCCAGATCATCGGCGCCCGCCAGCTCCGCCTGCAGCAGGTGCAGGGCGATGCTTTCAATGGTGGGTTCCTCGAACAGGGCGCTCAGAGCCAGCTCGACGCTGAAACGCTCCCGCACACGGGATACTACCTGCGTGGCCAGCAGAGAATGGCCGCCGATGTCGAAGAAATTATCGCGTACGCCCACTTTTTCCAGGTTGAGCACTTCCTGCCAGATCTCGGCCAGCACTTCCTCGGTCTCGTTGCGGGGCGCCACGTATTCGTTTTTGGGCACGGCCGCGTCATCGGGCACCGGCAGGTTGCGCTTGTCGATCTTGCCGTTCACGGTCAGCGGGAACGCCGCCAGCACCACATAGGCACTGGGCACCATGTATTCCGGCAGCAGCTTGCGAATCTGCGCCTTCAAATCGGCCAGGTCCAGGCTGCCCTCGTCCGCCGCCACGTAAGCCACCAGACGCTTGTCACCGGGCACATCTTCCCGCGCCAACACCACGGACTCGCGCACGCCGGCATACTGGCTGATGGTCGATTCGATCTCACCCAGCTCGATCCGGTAACCGCGAATCTTCACCTGGTGGTCGATCCGGCCCATGTATTCCACCACGCCGTTGGGCAGGTAGCGGCCCACGTCGCCAGTTTTATACAGACGTTTGTACAGACCTTTATCACGTTCAACGCCAAAACCGAACGGGCTCGGGACAAAACGCTGATCGGTCAAATCGGTGCGGTTCAGATAGCCATGGGCCAGGCCCTGACCACCGACATGCAGTTCGCCAGGCACACCGATCGGTACCGGGTTCAGATGCTGGTCCAGGATGTACAGGTCCAAATCCGGGATCGGCCGGCCAATCAGGCTCTGACGACGATCCAGATCGTCCGCCAGAATGCGGTGATAAGTCACGTGCACCGTGGTTTCGGTGATGCCATACATGTTGATCAGCATCGGATGATCCAGGCCGTGGTGTGCCGCCCACTTCTGCAGCGCCGAGAAATCCAGCGCCTCGCCACCAAAGATCACGTAGCGCAGCTTCATCCGCGCCGCCAGCTCCGGTTTTTCCGCCCGGCTGTATTCGTCGAAGCGGATGAACTGGGTGAACGCCGAGGGCGTCTGGTTCAGCACGGTAACGCCTTCGTGGCAGACCAGATCGAAGAAGTCCTCGGTGGACTTGGCGACGCGCGACGGTACCACGATGGCACGGCCACCATAGAACAGCGCGCCCCACATTTCCCAAACCGAGAAGTCGAACGCGAACGAGTGGAAGATGGTCCACACATCGTGCTCGTCAAAGCTGTACCACTGCTCGGTGGCGGTGAACAGACGGATCACGTTGGAATGCGGGATCAACACGCCTTTCGGCTTGCCGGTGGTACCCGACGTGTAGATCACGTAGGCGCGGCTGTCGCCATCCGCCAGCGGTTCGGGGTTGTGATTCGGCTGCACTGCCAGTTCGGCCTGCATCTGATCCAGCAACAGGGCCTTGTGGCGGCCAGCGGGAATCTGGCCAGCCACGCTGCTTTGGGTCAGCAGCAGAGCCACGCCGGCATCTTCCAGAATGAAACGAATGCGCTCTTCCGGGTTGGCCGGATCGATCGGCACGTAAGCGCCACCCGCCTTCAGCACCGCCAGAATCGCGATCACCATTTCCAGCGACCGATCCAGGCTGATGCCCACCAGTTGATCCGCCACCACGCCTTGCGCGCGCAGGTAATGGGCCAGATGGTTGGCGCGCTCGTTCAGCTCGCGGTACGTCAGCGCCTCGGCACCCATGGAGATGGCGACGCGATGCGGTGTACGTTCCACTTGCTGTTCGACACGGCGATGAATCGTATCGTTGTACTCGTAACTTTCACCGCGATGATTCCAGTCCTGCAGAATCAGGCGATGCTCGCCTTCGCTCAGCAGCGGCAATTCTGATACACGCAGATGCGGATGCTCGACGATGGTTTCCAGCAGCCGTTCGAAATGATTCACCATGCGGTGAACGGTGTCGCGGTCGAACAGATCGGTGTTGTATTCGAACATACCCACCAAGCCGTCCTTGCCCTCTTCCAGGTTCAAAGTGATATCGAACTTGGCGGTGCGCACCACCGACGGCAGCATGTCCACGTCCACGCCCGGCATCGACATATCCAGCGTGCTGGACGCGTTCTGCAGCGTGAACATCACCTGGAACAGTGGTGTATGGCTGCGATCGCGGGCTACACCCAATGCGTCGACCAGGCGCTCGAACGGCAGATCCTGATGCTCGTAACCCGCCAATGTCACGTCCTGCACTTGCGACAACAGATCCACAAAACGTGGATCGCCTTCCATATTCACACGCAACGCCAGGCTGTTGACGAAGCAGCCGATCAGTTTTTCGAACTCCGGCCGTGCGCGGTTCGCTACCGGCGTGCCCACGCAGATATCGGTCTGACCGGTGTAGCGATACAGCAAACCATAGAACGCCGACAGCAGCGTCATGAACAGCGTAGTGCCCTGACTGCGGCTCAGCGCGTTCAATTTTTGCGTCAGCACATGATCCAGTTTCACCGGCTCGTAGTAACCGTTGAAGGTCATCATGGCCGGACGCGGGTGATCCGTCGGCAATTCGAGTACTGGCACACCGGCCAGCGCCTTGCGCCAATAACCCAGTTGATGTTCGAACACCGGGCCATCCATCCAGTTACGCTGCCAGCTGGCGTAATCCACGTACTGAATATGGATCGACTGCAGACGCGGTGCTTCACCTTGCACCAGCGAGCGATACAGTTCGCCCACTTCGTCGATCAGAATGCCCAACGACCAACCGTCGGAAATAATGTGGTGCATGGTCAACAGCAACACGTGTTCTTGAGCGCCTGTCTGCAGCAGACGGGTCCGCATCAGACGAATACGACGCGCCTTGTCCAGCGACCCGAGCACCAAGTCGAAAGACCGCGGGGCTTCATCTTCTGCCAGTCGCATGACTTCCGCTACGCGTTCTTCCTGATC
>DATLII010000259.1:0-4887 GCA_035539495.1 Dongiaceae bacterium | reverse complement strand
AGCACTGCCCGTGCGTGTGACCGGTGGCAATAAATACGGCGTGCATTACCGGCTGGATGGCAGCGTGCGGCTGATCACCTCACAGACGCTGCATCTGGAAACCAACTTGTGGCTGGGCGATTACGCGGCACAACCAGGCAGCGCGCCCGCACCGGCGCACGAATTTTCTGCCGGCGACATTGATGAGCAGACAGCGCCTGTCGATGCGGAATACGTTGCTACCCGTCTGATCAATGCCCACGATTCTCGCGCCATGAACAGCGGCGAACTGCACTACATGGATCATCCGGTGATGGGCGTGCTGGTGAAAGTGGTGCGGCTGAAAAACGTGGAATGATGCTTCTGAAATAATGCAAACGGCGCGACCGCAATGGCGCGCCACTCAACGTAAGGTCTGTTTCAACCAACCCTGAATCTGCGCCGCGCTCATGGCGCCGGCCTGACGCGCAATCTCCTTACCGTCACGATACAGGATCAGGCAAGGAATGCTGCGGATATTCAGTTGTGCGGACAGGGACTGATTCTGCTCGGTATCCAGTTTCAGAAACCGTACCTGCGTATCCAGCGCGTCGGCCGCCTTATGAAATTCCGGCGCCATCATGCGACAGGGCCCGCACCAGGCGGCCCAGCAATCCACCAACACCGGAATGCCGCTATTTTGAATCTGCTTGGAAAAGGCTTCCGCGTTCACATCCACCGGCCCCGTGCCAAACAACTCCAGCTTGCAGGCGCCGCAGACCGGCTTTTCGCCCAGCCGATTGGTGGGCACCCGGTTGGTACGGTGACAATGGGGACAAACGATCTGAACGGAACTCATGGGGCTGATCTCGTTAACGGCTCGCTCCCCCTAATATGGTGGCAACGCAGCAGCTTTCAATGGCGGCAGAAGCCGTTATACCCCGATTTAGATGGCCCGATTTAGATGAGCCTATTTAAATGCCCTATTTAAATTAAACGCCTAGACTCCCGCGCCCGGTTTGCTCCACTTGGGGCACACTTACAGGCTCAGCTGGTGCGGTCGCCGCTACCCCACGCCGGCCTCGATACATGCGAATGCAAGGCTGCTCCACGAACAAGTGCAACGGCAATACAAACAGCATCGTCAGCAGCACTGTCAGGCCGAAAATGCCCAACACCTGGGTAAACTCAAATGCAGTGATCAGCTCCTTCTTGAACGTACCCACCACCAGAAATGCCGACAGCAACATGAATGGCAGATGGAACAAATAAATGCCATATATGAGCTGCGACACCGGGCGCCAGAACCACAGCGACAGCAAACGATGAACCACCGAAAACACACCCGTGGGGATACTGGCCAACAAAATCAGGCCAGTGGCACCCAACGCAAACAGCAGCTTGTTGGTGCTGAGCTGAAACAGATTCCACTCGTTTGAAA
Source organism: Dongiaceae bacterium (assembly GCA_035539495.1). GTDB lineage: Bacteria > Pseudomonadota > Gammaproteobacteria > Pseudomonadales > Ketobacteraceae > Ch67. Next base: position 3,488 of record DATLII010000259.1, on the reverse strand, counting down.
AATGGCGGTAGATCTCGCTGGTTTCATCATGAATCGGTAACGACGCGGTGGCATACAGCAACGCACAGGACGCCAACAATACAACCAAAGGCAACAACGGCCGTCGCAGGAAAGCAGCTCGAATATCCTGGCGATGCCACTCCAGCGCCCAGGCCAGCAACACGCCCAGCAGGAACGGCCCAAAGCGCGTGGATAGATCGTAATACAAGGTTTTAGCGTAGATCGCCGCCAGTTCCGGCTTATATAGCATTTCGTAGAAATGCATGCTCACCAGCGTCGGCTCGGAAAGCGCGCGGAAATAACAGACCGCAATTGCACCCAGCAGCGCCACCCCGCCCCACAGAAAGGGACGCCCGGTTTTGTACAACAGCCAGATCACGGCCGGCAGCACAAAATAAAACTGCATCTGCAGATTCAGGGACCAGCCCACCGGAACAATGAAATGCTGGTTATCGAAGAAATTGGTGACGAACAGCAGATTTGACCACAGGTACGGCGCACTGACCGGCGCCATCAGCAGATGCAACGCCAGGGCGATCACAAACAGCGGCATGATGCGCACCAGGCGTTTGCAGTAAAAATCCAACAGGCGGATATGGCCGTCGCGGTGCAGCTCCGACACCAGCGTGCGGCTCACCAACAATCCACTCAGAATAAAAATCAGATCTGATCCGCGCGCCTGCCAGGCAAAGTTCATCCAGCCGGGTACCGACTGCACAAATTCGAGGAAGATGGGTTTTTCCAGCAGGCTGTATGTACCATACAGACAATGCAGCATGACCACCATCAGGATGGCGATGGCACGAATACCATCCAGCTCGGCAAATTTGCCCGTCTGAGGCCGGAAAATAGCAAGAAAATCGGCTTTGGGTGACAAAGCGCGTCGATAGCGTTTCAACATTATGCTCACCAACAACAGTAGATCCAATCTATCGCTACTCATTAATGCTTTAGCAGCCGACAAATCAGATACTCGTGCATCCTGCACTTAAAAAAGGTAAACGTCCGAGGCCAAGAATAGACCAGTTTGATCACAGCAACAGCCGCCAGGTACAAAACTACAGCGAAGAGTCGGCAAACGCTTACAAAACAAGCCGATGTGATTGTGCGGAGATGGTCCGCGCGACAATCGCTGTCGCGCGGAAGATACAGAGAACGAAGAGAGGAAAAATGCGAAGAGGGATCAGGCCGACAGGAAGCGGGCCAGCAGGGAACGCACGTTGCCCATGCCGTTTTTCAAAGCGAGTTCAATTTCTTCCATGGTGATGATGCCTTCGCTGCGCCCGGCGGCCATGTTCACCACCAGGGCCACGCAGGCGTAATTCAGGCCGGCTTCCCGAGCCAGCGAGGCTTCCGGCATCCCGGTCATGCCCACAATGTCGCAGCCGTCCTTCTCCAGCCGATCGATTTCCGCCGCCGATTCCAGACGGGGGCCTTGCGACGCTGCGTATACACCACCGTCATGCGCTTTCAGACCACAACCTGCGGCGGCCTTAAGCAGACCCTGCCGCAGCGCATCGCTGTAGGGATACGAAAAATCCACGTGCAGCACGTTGCCTTCATCGGCAAAGGTGAATTCGCGGCCCCAGGTGTAATCGACGATCTGGTGCGGTACCACCAGCGCTTCGGCACCCATCTTCGCATTGATGCCACCCACGGCGTTGACGGCGATGATGTCAGTCACCCCCGCATCCCGCAGCGCGGCAATGTTGGCGCGGTAATTCACCTGGTGCGGCGGCAGACGATGGCCTTTGCCATGACGCGCCAGGAACACCACATCACGCTCACCAAAACGGCCAAATTCCAGCGGCGCAGACGGCGCACCGTAGCGCGTGGTCACTGCCTGGGATTCCGTAATCCACAAACCTTCCAGCTCGGTCAGCCCAGTGCCGCCCACGATTGCAATCAGACTCATGTCGCACTACTTCCTTACTGTCCTTTGACGGCGAAGATGCCATTCGCGTTGCGCAGGTAACCTTTGTAATCCATGCCGTAGCCGAAGATGTAGCGGTCAGGAATCTGCAAACAGGTGTAATCGGCGCGGAATTCCGGATCGGATTTGCGATCGTGCTGCTTGTCCACCAGCACAACGGATTTCACCGACTTGGCGCCCTGGGATTCGCACGCCTGCACGATGGCAGCCAGAGTAACGCCTTCGTCCAGAATGTCGTCCACTACCAGCACATGGCGCTTGGCCACGCTCGGTGGCGGAGCCGCTTTCCATAGCATGTCAGCGCCACCGGACAACCCTTTGCCATAGCGGCTCACATGCACGTATTCCATTTCCAGCGGAAACGGCAGTTGCAACAGCAGGCTCGAACCAAACACCATGCCGCCTTTCATCACCACCAATACCAGTGGATTCTTATCTGCCAGATCGTCGGTGATGTGCTGGGCAACGCGGGTGATGGATTCCTCCACCTGCTGCGCGGTCCACAGGCAATCGGCTTCTTTCCAGACCGTCTGTACTTCGGTGACGGATACGCTCATGTTGTTTCCTCTTCATTGAATGGCATGATCGCGGGCAATTGTGCCACAGCGTGAAATCGGGTGTTGCAGCTTTTACAGTTACTGCGTCATATCGGCCTTGACTGCGCGGTGACGGGTATCGTCCAACAGACCAGGCCATTCCGGTCGGCGGCGAGCGCGCATCCGTTGCAGGCGAGCCTGATTCACCGTGGCCGGATTTTGTTCCAGGTATTCGATCACCGCCTGCGCTCCAGCGGGATTGTTGCAAACCAGCACCATATCGCAACCAGCATCCAGGGCAGCCCGTGCACGCTGGCCGTAATCCCCTGCCACGCTGGCGCCTTCCATCGTCAGGTCATCACTGAAAATAACACCGTCAAATTGCAGTTCTGCGCGCAGCAGGGTTTGCAGCCAGTAGCGGGAAAAACCAGCAGGATTCGGGTCCACCTGGGGATAAATTACATGGGCCGGCATGATCGCATCCAGTTGGCCGGCCAATTGCGCAAATGGCTGCAAATCGCAGCCGGCAATGGCGGACCAAGGGCGCTCGTCCACTGGAATGGCATGGTGAGAATCCGCCTCCACCCAACCATGGCCAGGGAAATGCTTGCCGGTGGCGGCCATACCGGCCTCGTGCATGCCACCGATATAGGCTTCCGCCAGCACAACCACAATCGCCGGATCGCCATGAAACGAGCGACTACCAATCACGCTGCTGCGTCCCACATTCAAATCCAGCACCGGCGCGAAGGAAATATCGAAACCCAGCGCCAGCATTTCCGACGCCATCAACCAGCCCCATTCGCGAGCATTGCCGATCGCAGCCGTAGGATCAACATCGAAGCGTTCTCCCAAACGAGCCAACGGCGGCAGCAACGTAACGCCCTGCTTGATCCGTTGCACCCGTCCACCTTCCTGATCCACCGCCAGAATCAGCTCCGGTCGCACCGCACGCACCGACGCAATCAATTCGCGCACCTGTTCCGGCTGCTGAATATTGCGGGCGAATAGAATGACAC
>DATLII010000258.1:0-5586 GCA_035539495.1 Dongiaceae bacterium | reverse complement strand
TCCCCTGGCGATTCCGATGCGTCTGCGCCATCGCGGTCATGCATTGACGCTGGAAGCGCAGGCACTGGCTGCCTCTTTTCCCCAACCCGGCAGCAAAGTACTGGTGCTGGTGCACGGCCTGTGCATGAACGATTTGCAATGGAATCAGCTGGCAACCGAACATCACACTCAGCAGCCGGATAAACCCTTCAATACGCCTATTACTCAGAGTGATCACTATGCTCGCCTGGGCTACCTGCCGGTGAGGCTGCATTACAACAGCGGCCGCCACATCTCCACCAACGGCCGCGAGTTCTCCACCTTGATGGACGCCCTGATCCGCAATTGGCCGGTGCCGGTGGAAGAACTGGTTATCGTCGCCAGCAGCATGGGCGGACTGGTTGCCCGCAGTGCCTGCCATTACGGGGCCATCGCCGGCCATCGCTGGTTACCGCATCTGCGCAAACTGGTATTTCTCGGCACACCGCACCATGGCGCGCCACTGGAACGCGGCGGCAACTGGGTGGACACCACGCTCGGCGCCAGCCGCTACACCGCTCCGCTTGCCCGCTTTGGGAAAATCCGCAGCGCCGGCATTACCGACCTGCGTTACGGCAATCTGCTGGATGAAGACTGGCAGGGCCACGACCGCTTTGAACGCGGCGATCATCGCAAGCCGGTGCCCCTGCCAGTCGGCGTGCAATGCTATGCCATCGCCGCCACTGCCAGTCGGCAACCCCGCGATTTGGGCGATCGCCTGCGCGGCGACGGCCTGGTGCCGGTGGACAGCGCACTGGGCCGTCACCAGGAACCGGCGCGTAATCTCGCAATACCTCCCGCCCGTCAATGGATCGGTTACGGAATCAACCATCTGAAAATACTTACCCAGCCCGCCGTCCAGGAACAGGTTTGGCGCTGGCTCGTGCCTCCGGCAGAAACGCCGGCACCTGACAGCGACTTCGTTCAACCGCTGCAGGAAGCTCTCAGACTATGACTATGGATCCCACCGTTGTTCTGTTGATCGAAGATGATTGCGACGATGCCCGCCTGATTCAGCAAACCCTGGCCGATTACACTGGCAGCCCGTTTAAGGTGGAATGGGTGACGCGGCTGGCCGATGGCCTGGAACGGTTGAAAACCACGACGGTCGACGTGGTGCTGCTGGATCCGCGGCTGCCCGATGGCGATGACGCTGATGCCTTCGATCAGGTATTTCAGGCCGCCCCGCACACACTGATCCTGCTACTCGGAGCGGCGAGTGAAAAGATTCCCATACGCCCGGTGATCAAAAGCCCGGTCGACTCGCAATGGCTGCCGCGCGCGCTGCACTACGTCAACACCCGCAAGGCAACGGAAGCAGGATTGCGGGCCGCGGAAGAAGCGTTGTTCCATGAAAAGGAACGGGCCCAGGTCACGCTCAATTCCATCGGCGATGCCGTGCTGGCGACCGATCTGGACGGCAATGTAACCTATCTGAATCGCATGGCCGAACAAATGACGGGCTGGCCTTCAGAAGAGGCCCAGGGACAGCCGTTGGCGAATGTGTTCCGCATTATCGACGGCATCACCCGCATGACCGCCGCCGATCCCGCACAGCGTGCCATTCGCGAGGACAAGATCGTGGAACTGTCGGCGGACAGCCTCCTGATCCGCCGTGACGGTACCGAGATGGCGATCGAGGATTCTTCCGCCCCCATACACGACCGGCTAGGCCAGGTATCCGGCGCGGTGATCGTATTTCATGATGTCACGCAATCGCGCGCCATGGCGCAGAAAATGGCGCACCTCGCCCAGCACGATTTTCTCACCGGCCTGCCCAATCGGCTGTTGCTGACGGAGCGTCTGGCGCAGGCCATCGGCCTGGCGCTGCGCAATCGCAAGCAGGTAGGGCTGATGTTTCTGGATCTGGATTTTTTTAAAAACATCAACGATTCCCTGGGCCATGCCATTGGCGACCGTCTGCTGAAATCAGTGGCGGACCGGCTGACCAGTTGCATCCGCGCCACCGACACGCTGTGTCGTCAGGGTGGTGACGAATTCGTGATTCTGCTGGCGACCATCGAACATCCGCAGGATGCCGCCCAGGTGGCGGATAAACTGATCTCTGTGCTTACGGCGCCGCATCGGATTGGCAACCACGAACTGCACGTGACCCTCAGTATCGGCATCAGCATTTACCCGAACGACGGCAACAACGTCGACATGCTGATGCAGAACGCCGATGCCGCCATGTATCACGCCAAAGCCAACGGCCGCAATAACTACCAGTTTTTCCGCTCCGAAATGAACGTTCGCGCGGTGCAGCGCCAGTTTGTCGCGGGCAATTTGCGCCGTGCGCTGAGACAGGGAGAATTCCTGCTGCACTATCAACCGCAGATCAATCTGGAATCGGGCCTGATGTCTGGCGCGGAAGCATTGATTCGCTGGCGCGATCCGGAGCAAGGTCTGATTTATCCGGCGGAGTTCGTGCCGATAGCCGAAGAATCCGGATTGATCGTGCCGATTGGCCAATGGGTGTTGCGCGAAGCCTGTCTGCAAGTGCGGGCCTGGCTGGATGCCGGGCTTCAAGCCGTGCCCGTGGCGGTCAATGTATCGGCCGTGGAATTGCGCAGCAAAATGTTCGTGGAGGGCGTGGCACGGATTCTGGAAGAAACCGGCCTGGCGCCCCACTACCTGGAACTGGAGCTGACCGAGAGCGTGCTGCTACAGGATGCGGAGGCCTCGGCGTCCACCCTGGAAGCACTCAATCACATGGGTGTGCGGCTGGCGATCGATGATTTCGGCACCGGCTATTCCAGCCTCAGCTATTTGCGTCGCTTTCCCATCAACATCCTGAAAATCGACCAATCCTTCGTAAGCAACATCGACACCAATTCTGACGATGCGGCCATCGTCAGCGCCGTCATCAGCATGGGCCGCAACCTCAAGCAGCAGATTATTGCCGAGGGAGTGGAAACCAGCGCACAACTGGATTTTCTGCGCGGTCAGCACTGCGACACGGGGCAGGGCTATCAGTTCAGTCACCCCTTGTCAGCAGAAGACTTTGCTCAACTGCTGGAGTCATAAACGTACAACGCATCCGCTATGTGCGCCGGCGTACCGACAGCGGGCAAGCCACGCCCTATCCTTGGTGAAAATCCCTCATTTCGATGTTACGGACCCGGTTCGCCGCGCCTGCTGAACGTCCCTATCCGGCAAGATTTCCAGCGCTTGCAACAAGGCAGAACCCATGGGCCCCGAAATTCCGTTTACCCGTTTTTTCCACACGATCACCCATTGGTTCAACGCGCCGATACCTGATGATCAAACTCCGCTACGCGCTGAACTGCTCAACGCCGATCAGATGGCGCTTCATGCGAAGAATCTGGCTGCAGAGCATGTGCTGAATCCGTCCCGCACCGGGGATCTTTTGCTGACGCGGCTGGAGGCCAATGAGCAGATACTGATTGCCACCTGCAAGCTGCTGACGGTGGAAGTAAAAGCCAAACGGCGCATTGCGCCATCGGGTGAATGGCTGCTCGATAATTTCTATCTGATCGAAGAACAGATCCGCACGGCGCGTCGACATCTGCCCAAAAATTACAGCCGTGAATTGCCGCATCTGGCACGGGGTGCGTCATTGGGCTTGCCGCGCGTGTACGACATCGCGCTGAATACGATCTCCCACGGCGATGGTCGTGTGGATACTGAAGCGCTCGGCCGCTTTGTGGCGGCGTATCAAACCGTCACATCACTATCGCTGGGCGAGCTCTGGGCCATCCCCATCATGTTGCGGCTGGCGCTGATCGAAAATCTGCGTCGCGTCAGCGCCCGCATCACCACTGCCCGCCTGCATCTGAACCAGGCGCAGAGTTGGGCCAGTCAGATGATGGCCATTGCCGAAAGCGACCCGAAAAATCTGATTCTGGTGATCGCCGATATGGCACGCTCGGACCCGCCCATGACGAGTCCGTTCGTGGCGGAACTTGCGCGCCACTTGCAGGGCCACGGCCCGGCGCTGGCGTTGCCGCTGACCTGGATCGAACAGCGGCTGGCGGAATCCAGCCTCACCATCGAGCAGATGGTGCAGAGTGAAAATCAGCAGCAGGCAGCGGATCAGGTGTCCATCAGCAACAGCATCGGCAGTCTGCGCTGGCTGGGCGCCATGGATTGGCGCGAATTTGTGGAAAGTCAGAGTGTGGTCGAGCAAGTGCTGCGTAATGATAGCGACAGCACTTACGGCAACATGGATTTTGTCACACGAGATCGTTATCGCCAGGTGATCGACCGGCTGGGAAAACGCAGCCCAATGTCGGAAGGCGATATTGCGCGTGCAGCCGTCGGGCTCGCACGCAACAGCTCCGTCAACAAAGGTTCTGTCAACAACAGCGCTGCCAACAACGGCACAGACTCTGCCAAGAATAGAATTGGAGACAACAACGCCGCTTCCCATGTCGGGTTTTATCTGATCGATCGTGGCCTGCGACAACTGGAAATCGCCGTGGCTGCGCGACGTTCCCCTGCAACTCTACTGCGCGATATTCCCAACGCCGCACAACTGGCGCTGCATTTGAGTTCCGTCGCCCTGCTGACGCTGCTGTTCACCACATTGCTGTTGATGCTGGCGCAAGAGTCCAACGTCGAAGGCTGGCGACTGATACTGCTGGGCGCGCTCGCTGCATTGGCATCCAGCCAGTTGGCATCGACACTGGTTAACTGGATCGTCACTCTGTTGGTGGAACCGCAACGGCTGCCACGCATGGACTATTCCACCGGATTGCCGCAGAACATGCGAACACTGGTGGTGATTCCAACGCTACTGAGCAGCGCTCACGACACCGACCAATTGCTTGAAGCACTGGAAGTACGATTTCTCGGCAATCGGGACGAATACCTGCACTTCGGCTTGCTGACAGATTATCGCGACGCGCTGGAGGATAGGCAAAATGATGACGAACCGCTGTTGCAACAAGCACGCCAGGGCATCGAAAAACTCAATGCGAAATACCACAGCGCGCAACCAGCTACCGATGGCGGCGATCGTTTCTTCCTGTTTCATCGCCCGCGCAGTTGGAACCAGCAGGAACAGATCTGGATGGGCTACGAACGCAAGCGTGGCAAGTTGGCGGATCTGAATGCCTTGTTGCGGGGCCACGGTCACAAATGCTTCACGTTGATCGTCGGCAATATTGATACGCTGTCGCCGGTGAAATACGTGATAACCCTCGACACCGACACGCAATTGCCACGGGATTCGGCCCGGCAGTTCGCCGCCGCCATGGCACACCCGCTCAATCGGCCCCGCTACGATGAAAAGGAACGCCGCGTGTGCGGTGGTCACGGTATCTTGCAACCGCGCATGGCCGCCAGCCTGTCGGGCATCAATCGCTCCCGTTATGCACATCTATTCGGAGAGGAGCCCGGCATCGATCCTTACACCCGCTCGGTATCGGACGTGTATCAGGATCTGTTCGGCGAAGGCTCGTTTATCGGCAAAGGCATCTACGATGTGGATGCGTTCGAACATGTGCTCAAGGATCGTCTGCCGGAAAACCGCATTCTCAGCCACGATCTGCTGGAGGGTTGTTACGCTCGCTCGGGATTGATCAGCGACGTGCACTTATACGA
>DATLII010000257.1:0-7291 GCA_035539495.1 Dongiaceae bacterium | reverse complement strand
TCGGGCCGGCACTTGAGCAGGAATTGATTGCCTATTGCCGTTCGAAACTGTCCCATATCAAATGCCCGAAAAGCATCGACTTCGAGCGGGAACTGCCGCGACATCCGACAGGGAAATTGTACAAGCGGTTATTGAAGGATCGGTACTGGAAATAAATCAAGAAAGGCGGGCAGCGGTGGATACCGAGCCCGCCCAGCGATCAGTCCGGCAGCTGAAAATATAACAATGCCTGCTTATATTCGAACAGGGTCAATTGGTCCGACCAATCGGATACCGCAACAAAATTCCCGTTGGCCAGCCAATGAGTAAAGCCCGCAGTATAGGTGCCGGGAGTATTGCTCAACTCATCGCCGGTGGCGCCGGATTCCGGGTACCATTCCGCTACGGTGGTGAGTGCCGGCTCCTTGAAGCGCGCTTGCTCTTTGCCATTGGCATTCAACAGACGGTGCGTCACAGGGGCAGAAAGGGTAACAATATTTCGAAACTCACCGTCGACGGTAAGAAGGCCGGGCACCTGTTTGAATTCATATTCCGAAATCAGAATCTTGCCGTTCCATTCCGACACGGTACCCCGGCGCACGACATTGAGTGGCACAGCTTGCTCCCACAGAATCGCGCCCTGGCTATCGATTTTGATCAGCGCGGCTGCGTTAACGGCCTTGTTGTTCAGCAGCAGATAACCGTGATCTGAGGTGGCCAACGCTTTGGGCACCGCAATCTGGGTATTTTCCCAGTCAGGCTGCAGATTGGCGTCGTAATGAAACAGGCCTGGATTGTTATCGTATGATGCCAGCGCACCGGACAAGTCCGCGTGCAACAATTTCCCCCTATTCATTGCCGGCTGCTCACTCAAGGTGACGCCGTCACCCAAATACGTTCTGGCGAAGCCAATCGCAGGTGTCCCTGCCCGGTAGAACGATTGCACGAAATACTGATTCGCAGTACCCGAACGCGCCACTACATTCAAAAAAGTCGGCGCACCATCCAATACAGTTGTTTGCACCGATTCGTCGGGGTTCACTACCACGACTCGTGCGGCATTCACGCTGCCGCCATCACTGTCGCCACCCACCAGTACCAATTGGCCATTGCTGAGCACGACGGTGTCGTAGATAGCGAACGTTTCACCTTCCGATAGCGCCAACTCCAGCATGTCAGACAACGGCGCCACGGTTTGCGCAATCAGATCGACCTGCACAGAATCCGCGTGGTTAGACCCAAAGAAGTACACTACATCGTCAGAGGTAAACAACGGTGGATTGTATGCATGACGTGTAGCCGCTGTAGCATCGTCGAATGTCTGCCGCTGCAGCAGAATACCCGTCGAGTCATAGGTATCCACCACCAGTGTTTCCCGATCCTGTTCATAAGCCACGCGCAACGAACCGTCCGCCAGCTCACGGACGGCGGTAACTTTTTCGTTGTACGATGCTTGCCGCGTTTCAAATGGCGCAGACCAAACTGCCTGACGGATTTTAACGCCGCAGGCAACCAACATCAGGGCCACGGCGACGCCGGCCCATTTCCATTGCTGTTTCATATTGTTAATTCCTTTTTTGGAATACCAAGTTTCCGCACTATGCGCATCAGGATCGCGCATAGGCATGCTGATATTGCATCAGCATTCAATTGAAATTTTTCGTCCCACTGTTACTGCTGTAACTGGAAATAGGACAAAGATTTCTGCTTTTTATAGAACGAATTGTCGGTACACCAGTCGGTCACGGCAACGAAGTCGCCACTGGACAGGGGCAACAAACGATCCTGGCCGCAACTCCCGGCGCGGTATTCCAAGGCTGTGCCAAGATTGCCGGTCGTCAGGTCGCGCTGCAGCACGGCGTGATATTCCGTCTCCTGGAAGCGCGCCAGTTCCTTGCCAGCAGCGTCCAGCAGCCAGTATTTAACACCAATGTCGACCGTGGTGATGTACTGGAACCAGGGCGGATCGCCCGCCTGCTTGCGGGCACCCCTGACATAACGGTGACGCTCCTCCGCAAACAGAATGCTGCCGTCACGTTCAGATACCACCGGGCTCACATTACTCAGCGCATTAGCCGGAATCTTTTTTTCCCACAGAGTCGCGCCTTGGCTGTCCAGTTTCGTCAACTTGGCATCATTGCTGCCGAACGAGGACGTAATTAAATAGGCGCGGTCCGGTGTGGCCACTACCGCGGCGGGGGTCACATCATCCTGCTGCCAATCGGGTTGCAAATTCGCGTCGTAGTGGAACAGGCCACCCGCAAAACCGGTAACGGCCAAGGCGCCGGACAAATCTGCCAGCTTCAGCATGCCCTGGCTGATCTGGGGCTGCGCCACAAGGTTCACGCCCTGCCCCAAAAACGTCGTAGCGTTGGTAGAGGGAATACTCAGATCGGGAGCAAAGGACTGGACGAAGTATTGGTTCGTGCCAGCGCGAGCTATCAGATTCGAAAAAGTATCTAGCGCTGGCAACACTGTCGTCTGCGCCGTGCCATCAGCAGCCAACACTGCGACTCGGGCCTGCCGGAAAGAGAGGTTGGTAATGCGCTGATCGCCGCCCGCCAGTACCAGTTGGCCATTGTCGAGAATCACCGCGCCGGCGATCCTGAAGATATCACCCTCCGCCAACTCCAGGTCCAGCAAAGCGGAGAGCGGAGATGCGGTCTGCGCCACCAGGTCAATCTTCACGGAGTTCGCAGGATCATTGCCGAAGAAATACAGCACATCGTCTGATGCAAATAAAGGCGGCACACCGTCGCGCCGGTCGTAATTCGGGGCGTAATCGAACACATCCTGCCGCAACAGACTGCCCGCGGCATCGTAGGTATCCACCACCACCGACTGCAGATCACGCTGATAAGCCACTTGTACCGAACCATCCGCCAGTTCACGGACGACTGATACCCGCTCCAGCGTCTGTGCGTCTCTCAATGTGAATTGCGTACTCCACAAGGCTGGCCAATACTTCGCACCACCGCACGCAACCAACACCAGGGCCACGGCAAGGCCGGCCCATTTCCATTGCTGTTTCATATTTTTTGCTCCCTGATTTAGATATAAATCCCTTTTACGGCACCGTCGAAAATTCGATCGGCGCCGAAGGACTCTAGCACAGGCTGAGCGTCAGTTTGAAGCGCGCGAAAACAGGAACAGCGACTCCTGCTGGTTGTGAACGGAATTGTCGCTGCACCAGCGGGACACCGATGCGAATTGCCCGTTCGACAGCAGCATTCCACTGAAGTAACGACAACTGCCCGCCTTATGTTCCAGCGCACTGCCGTCGGTGCCCGTCATCGGATCCCGCAACAGCACGGCATTGTATTCAGGCTCTTTAAAGCGGCTGATTAATTTGCCATTTGCATTCAGCAATTGATGCCGAACGTTTTCCTTCACGGTTGTAATCGGCTCTATCAAGTCCGGATCACCCGGTGTAGTACGCACACCCGGCACCCGGCTGCTGAACGACTCCGTATATAAAATCTTCCCTGCCCGCTCTGCCAAACCGCCGTGCAACGTCGCGTCGGCAGTTGCTTCACGCTCCCACAACACCGTACCAGTTGCATCGCGTTTGACGACCGACATTTTGTCCTCAATCAATTGCAGCATCAGATAGTGTTCATCGGACGTCGCCACCAGTTTGCGCACCAGCACGTCGTTGTTTTGCCAATCCAGCACCAGATCTTGGCTGTAGTGCAGCAAACCGGCCATGAAAACTTCAGTCGCCCAGGCCCCTTGCAGATCCGCTTGCAGCAACGTGCCTTTATCCATCTGCGGCTGCAGCTCCAGTAGGTCATCTTCGCCCAAGAACGTGAACGCGGTTTCCGCTGGAATGGAGGGATCAAACTCGAAATATTGCACGAAGTATTGGTCTGATCCTCCGCGAGCCACCAAACTGGTGAAACTGGTGGACTGCTCCAGCACCGCGGACTGCACCGTGTCATTCGTATTCAGCACCACCACGCGCGCGCGCCGAAATGGTGACACCGCCGACCGACGATCGCCGCCCGCCATAACCAGTTGACCATTGTCGAGCACCACGGCTTTGGCAATCTCGAAATTGACGCCATCTTCCAGCGTCAGCCCCAAAATTTCCCACAGCGGCTCCACTGTTTGCGTGATCAGATTGATACGCACCGAAGTGAAATCATTTCTGCCGAACCACACCAGGCTATCGTCGGAGAGAAACACCGGCGCAGCACCGAATTGGGCAGAGCCTGTCACCGAGAAAGGAAATTCGTCGCGCTGCTGACGCGTACCGGTGTTGTCATACGTATCCACCACCAACGTATCGGCATCGCGCCGGTAGGCGACACGGATGGAACCATCCCCCAGTTCGCGTGCGACGGACTGCACTATCGCTTCCTGGCTGTCATTTACCGGATATTGCGCGCCCCACAAAGCCAACCAATAACGAACGGTGCAAGCAGACAACACCAGAACAATAGCCATCACGGCCCATTTTTGTTTTTGTTTCATGGAATTGCTCCTGGCTGATGTGAATTCCACTACGTTGCGCCGTCGTAACTGTACGGCGTCACAGGACTCTAGCATGGAGCCAATAGGCGGTTGAAGGCCGTCCCGCTTTTTATAAAAAACAAAGCTGCATTAATGGGGCGCTTAGCCACGGGCGGCATATGCCGATTGCACGTGCGCTATCTGCCGGTCCTGCCAACGTGCCAGCAACAGTTGCGCGCACAGGGCGCCGATAAAGGCCAGGAACATGTCGGACTGGGTGTCCCACTCATAGCCCTGGGTACCCAGGAACTCGGTAGCGCCCTGACCGATAGCCACCGCCACCCACCATTCGATCAGCTCATAGAAAGAACTGATGAACATCACGATGCTCACCACAATGAACGCCAGCATGGCGCGACCATTCACGTAGCGACCGCGGATCAGGATTTCCCGCGCCACCAGCGCCGGAACTAATCCCTGAAAAAAGTGGCCGATCTTGTCGTAAGGATTGCGGCTGAGATCAAACCATTCAGCCAGTTGAAAACCCAACGGCACGCGCGCGTAGGTGTATGCGCCGCCCAGGATCAGCACCAGCCCGTGCAAACAAATGGCGATGTACAGCAAGTGGGTCAGAGGAAAGCTACGCAAAGTGAACCACATCAAGGGTAACGCCACCAACACGGGGAACACTTCCAGCAGCCAGGTGGCGCGATCGTAGGGCGCAATGCCGGATGCCACCAGGGCCACCAGCTGGATCAGGGAAATAGCGATCAAGGTCTGTCTGGGCTGCATGTTGGTTTCTTTCCGTGGAAAGGCTTCAGTTGGAAGGCACGCCGGGGCCATCCGGGGGATAACGGCGGAACAAAGGCGTGGCTTCCAACTGCGCAGAAAGTTTCGCCAACGCCGGAAACTGTGCCGCGTCGATCACGGTCGCGAGCATGGACTGGGTGAACTGCCAACCCACCGCAGTGGTGATCGAGGCCTGATTCAACCCGCCATCGAAGGGCGCCACACCACGGACCACTTCGCGTTCCAGCGTTATGTAGGCCGCCACAAGCTGGCCGCTGACCCGGGCGAGCCAAGGAGCATGCTGTTTCTCCGCCGGCCGCAGGTTGCGTTCGTAAACGATCTGCACGCTTTTTTCATAGGCCGCCAACGCCAGGCCGATGACCCGCAGCGCCTGCTGCAAACTGGACACATCCGACGGCAGCAACGGATCGCGACAACCCGGCAAGGCCGCTGCATATTGCAGGATCAGGCCGGAATCCATTAGCACGATGCCGTCATCGCAGACCAGCGTCGGCGCCTTCACCACGGGATTGATTTGCTGGAATTGCTCGAAGGTACTGAACACCGACACCGACTCATGCTGGAACGGAATGCCCATGACGTCCAGACAAAGGGCAACACGGCGAACATAGGGTGAATCCAGCATTCCGATCAGGCGCATGGTGGGACGCTCCTTGTCAGGCAGGTGCAGAGTGGAACAGCGTATTCGGCGTGTACAGAATCAGGGAGGCAGCGATCGTCGCGACCGTTCGCGCCAGTGGCCCCATTCAAACGCGGACACCACGAACAGCGACAGTCCAAACGGCAGCAGCAGGTAAAAACAGCGGAACACGATCAGCGCCGCCAGCACGTCCACCGTAGGAATTTCGGGCAGCGCGGCAATGAAGGTGACTTCCAACACCCCCAATCCACCGGGCGCGTGCGACAACAACGCCAAGCTGAATGACGCCAGGAACACACCCAGCACCACAATGTAGCCAGGGTGATTCGCTTCCGGCAGAGCAAAATAGATGATGCCCGCCGCACACAGCAACTCCAGCGGACCCGCCAGCAGTTGCCGAGCCACGATGCTCAAGCGCGGGTATTCCACATGCAGCTTGCCCCAGGTCCAGGGTTTGAACTGGCGCCAGGAACCCAGCACATACAACGCTACCAGCAGCAACAGAAAGGATCCCAATAGCACTGACAGCCAGGGGCTCATCGGCTTGACGCGGTCTATCAAATGCGGTTCCAGCACCAGCACGACGCCTCCCGCCAGCACCGTGCCGAGGGCAAAGGTAAATGCACAGAACACGATGACGATGCCGATTTCCTGAGGCGTCAGCCCTTTCGAGCTGTAGGCCCGATAACGCACCAGGGCGCCGGAGAACACGCTGGCACCGATATTGTGGGCCAGCGCATAGGTAGTGAAGGAGCAAAGTGTGACGAACCACCAGGACACACGCTTGCCCAGGTGAGCCAGAGCAATGCGATCGTAAAAGGCCAGCGCACCATAGGCCCCCAAGGTGGAGGCGACGGCCATCAGCCAATTGTGGAGGGAAATCGCCCACAGGCTGTCCGCCAGCTCATCCAGCGAGATTTTGTGCACCTGTTTGTAAAGCAGGAAGCAGGAAACTACGACGGCGGCAATGCCAATGAAGCTCCAGGCGATGTCGCTCTTTTTGGCCATGACAGGATCCTTACAGCGCTGGCAGGGGTATCCTACCGACGGGCCCGGCGCCTTACCCGGCGCAAACACTCATTGGATAAGTGATGGGCAACGGCGCGTAGTATCCCCGAGGCCATGGGTTTGTACAATGGGGCGGAGCCGCCTTGTGTGATGGCGGACCGCCGCCCCATTGCGAGGTCGCCGCATCAGGTAGCCGCAGCAACCACCTCCCCTTCCAATCGCACAACCTCTTCCATGTCCCGCAGAATCCATTGCGCCGCCAAGCGCCCCGTCTGCGCGGCGCCATTCATAAAGCCGTAATAATCGTCGCTGGTATGCTCGCCCGCCAACAGCAGTCGATCCACCTGTGCATCGTTGGCTTCATCAGGATCATCGCTTTCAACATACATCCACTCGGAA
>DATLII010000256.1:0-7849 GCA_035539495.1 Dongiaceae bacterium | reverse complement strand
CCAGCGGCGGGAGCAATCACATCAATCAACGTGCACGATACGCCAGGCAATTCCTGCGGAATCACTTTGCTGAGTCCGATCAGTGTGGCCTTCTCCGGGCACAGCGGCTCGATACCGGTTACGTCCTCAACCTGATTCGCCGGTACTGTAATACTTAGCTTCTGCTTCGCGGTTGCCGTCCGGTTCGCGCCTAGCGCCTGCGCTAACGCTTGCAGCGAGTAGAAACCATTTTCCAGCGCGAGGTCAGCCGGCGTATCGAGGCTCCACAAATGACAAATGGCCGTTACGGTTCCCAACTGCGCTTCAACCGCCACAATTAGCCGTTCGAAATCTTCACGGCAAGCGGGTCGTAATTCATAACGATCCACACTCAGCATTGCGAATTCAGCCGATTGCGTTGCGCTTGCTACAGTGAATCCGACATTGCTCAAATTCTGCTGCAAACAGTGTGTGAAACTGTCATGGTTTCCCAGTAACAGCAACACACCCTCTTTACGCTCACTATTCGCCAGATGCTTATTGCTACGTTGCCACGTCGGCACATAGAAGTGTGCAACAGCCTCCGGCTGTGCGATTTCCGCTTTCGCATTTTTAGCATCGACCTGTTCCGGTTTAGCCGGCGCGATCCAGTAGGATTTCCGCTCGAACGGATAGGTGGGCAATGGCACACGACGCAGCACGCGCGCTGCTGGCGCAATCATCGCATCCAGTTCAATGCCCGCCACCCAGAGCCCAGCCAAACAACGTTCCAATTGATTGGAGTTCGATGCCTGTTCTCGGGGATGACATTGCGACGTCAGTATCGGCCGCTGCGTGGCGGCTAGCGGATGCCGGCGTGCCAGGCTACTTAACGTATCACCGGGGCCAACTTCCAATAGAATCCGGTCCGGCTTGGCCAGCAATGTACTCAGGCCATCAGCAAAACGTACCGTGCTGCGCAGATGCTCCACCCAGTAATCGGCACTGCAAGCTTCCTCTGCCGTGATCCATTGCCCGGTCAGATTGGAAACAAACGGAATGCTAGGCGCCCGACGCTCGACGCGGGATACCAGCGTCCTGAAATCATTCAGCACCGGATCCAGCAACGCGGAATGAAATGCATGGGACACATGCAGCCGGCGCACCGGCACATCGCGTGCAATCAGAGCACGTTCAATGGCATCGATTGCCGCGGGATCTCCAGACAATACACCCAGGCCATCCGCATTCACCGCCGCCAGATCGCAGCCGGATTTTAATGTGTGCAGTTCGGCTGCAGGCAGATTGACCGCCAACATGGCACCGGGCGCAGTGCTTTGAATCAACTGACCACGGGCAACCACCAAATCCAGCGCATCTTCCAACGTGAAAACATCGGCCAGGCAAGCCGCCACGTATTCGCCAATACTGTGGCCCAGCATCGCATCGGGTTTAAGCCCCTTTGCAATCCAATAGTGGGCCAGCGCGTACTCCATTGCGAACAGTGCTGGCTGTGTCAATTCTGTTTGCGCCAAGCGGGCAGCGGATTCCGCGTCATTGGCAGCAGCAGGAAACAGTAGATCGCGTAGATCCAAACCCAAACCGGCTTTCAGGTAGTCACAGCAACGGTCGAGTACTTCACGGAAAGCAGTTTCTTTCTCATAGAGCTCCCGCCCCATATTCGGATGCTGCGCACCTTGGCCGGGAAATAGAAAAGCGACCGTAGGTCGTTCCGACAGAATTTTACCGCTGATCAACGTCGTGGCATTGCGCGTTTTCAACGCATGAACTGCATCGTTACGATCGCCGGCCAAAACAACCGCACGCTGGTCGAAGCGCTTCCGTCCTACACGCAGCGTATGCGCAACCTCCGCAAGATCGAGCTCGGGATGTTGCGCCAAATGAAGTTCCAGTTGATCGATGGAATGCGCTAACGCCGGTGCACTGCGCGCCGACAACTGCAAAAATTCACAACCACGAATCGAATCGGCTGCAATCGCTTTTGGTACTGCTGATTCCGGCGCCTCTTCCAACACCACATGCACATTGGTGCCACCAATCCCAAACGAACTAACACCAGCCCGCCGCCGTGAGCCGTTAGCTTGCCAGGGCCGCGCTTCTGTATTCACATAAAATGGACTGCGCTTGAAATCGATCTGCGGATTGGGTTGTTCAAAGTGCAGACTGGGGGGCAAGGTTCGGTGCTTAAGTGCCAGCACCGTTTTGATAAACCCAGTGACACCGGCAGCCGCATCGAGATGGCCCACATTGGTTTTCACAGAACCTATTGCGCAAAATTCATTACGCTGGGACTCGGCACGAAACGCTTGTGACAGGGCCGCGATTTCGATCGGATCACCCAGGGTGGTGCCGGTACCATGCGCCTCGATATAGCCGATGGAATCCGCTGCGACGCCTGCCAGCACTTGCGCCGTGCGAATCACTGCAGCTTGCCCACCAATACTGGGGGCCGTAAAACCTACTTTATCCGATCCATCATTATTTGCGGCACTGGCTTTAATAACGGCTTGAATGCAATCGCCGTCCTGCAGCGCATCTTCAAGCCGCTTCAACACCACCACGCCCACACCACTGCCCTGCAACGTACCCGCCGCTTTGGCATCGAAAGCGCGACAATGGCCATCCGGCGAGAAAATCGCGCCGGTCTGATAGCGATAACCACCATTCTGCAGCAAGTTGAGCGACACACCGCCTGCCAATGCCATATCGCATTCGTGGCTCAGCAGCGATTGGCAAGCCGTATGCACCGCCATCAACGATGTAGAACAGGCTGTCTGCACGGTAACGGCGGGGCCGCGCAAATTGAGTTTGTACGCAACACGGGTCGCCAACGCATCCGCCATATTGCCACTCAGCAACGCCAGTAGATCGGCAACACCCGTGTCGGCATTCAGCGCATGATGCGACAGCAAATGTTTCATCAAATAAACGCTGGCACCGGCGCCCGCATAAACGCCAATGGAACCCGCGTGGCGGGTCGGATCGTAGCCCGCATGCTCCAGCGCCTGCCAGGCGCATTCCAGGAAAAGGCGGTGTTGCGGATCGAGTTGTTCCGCGTCTCGTGGCGTATAGCCAAAAAATCCCGCGTCGAACAAATCCATGCCTTCAAATGGCACGCCGGCTTTCACATAGGTGGCATCAGCCAGCAATGTCTCCGACACGCCACGCTGGCGCAATTCGTCGTCGCTGTAACGCACCACCGATTCGACACCGTCACGGATATTGCGCCAGAACGTGTCGATATCCGGCGCGCCAGGAAAGCGACCGGCCAAGCCAACGACGGCGATTTCCAATCCGGTTGCGTCGACGTCGCTGGCCATTAGACGATCCTTTCAGCTTTGGGAGTGGAAACCGCGCGCTTGCGTTGCAACATCGCCGCACGCCGACGCTGGGCTACGTCACTTTCTTTTTGCGTGGCGGCCTGTGCGCTATCGTCTCCGCCCTGCTCGATCCGTTGCGCCAACGCGCTAACAGTGGGGTGCTTGAACAAGTCCAATGTGGAAAGGCCTGCCTGCAGCCGCAACTCCAGCAGCGCTTGCACTTTTACCAGATGCAGCGAATGCCCACCCAGATCGAAGAAATTGTCGGATGCGCTTACGCGCTCCACACCCAATATCTCAGCCCAAATAGCTGCTAGCGCTTTAGCGATTTCCCCTGCCGGCATTTCATAGGGTGCCCGCACGCTCAACTCTGGCGCCGGCAATGCCTTGCGATCCACTTTGCCATTGCTGTTGAGCGGCAGGTTGTCCAGCACGATGATTGCCGACGGAATCATGTAGTCCGGCAATGTCGTCGCCAGCGCCGCTTTCAAATGCGCGCTATCCAACACTTCTTCTGCGTGCGGTGAAACATAGGCAACCAACCGCGTCCCGCTCGTGCCTTCGTGCGCCACCACCACTGCTTCCCGTACTGTCGGCTGCTCACGCAATTCCGCTTCCACTTCGCCCAATTCAATTCTGAAACCGCGAATTTTTACTTGATGATCGATACGGCCCAGGTATTCCAACTGGCCATCACTACGCCAGCGCACCAAATCCCCGGTGCGATACAAACGTTCGCCGACATTCCTGGCTGGATCTGCAACAAAGCGCTCCGCTGTCAGGCCCGGGCGTTGCCAATAACCACGCGCCAATCCCAGGCCACCCAAATGCAGCTCGCCCGCCACGCCGCGGGGCACCTCATTCAGCTCGTCGTCCAACACATGCGTGCTGAGTCCGGCAATCGGCCGCCCAATCGGCACCGCCAGCGCATCCTTGTCCGTGCAATCCCAATAGGCCACTTCGATGGCTGCTTCGGTAGGCCCGTAAAGATTCAGCAATGTCGCATCGGGAAATGCATTGAGCACCAGCGTTTGCAGACTGGCTGGCAACGCTTCTCCGCTGCAGATGATGCGCTTTAACCCCTGACATTTTGCAACGCCGTCAAACGCCATAAAGGCCTGCAGCATGGACGGCACGAAATGAATCGTCGTGATCTCGTACTGATTGATCAACGCCACCAGTCGCTGCGGATCGCGGTGTTCACCCGGCCCTGCCAGCGCTAGTCGCGCGCCGGTAGTCAGTGGCCAGAAAAATTCCCAGAAAGAAATATCGAAGCTGAACGGTGTCTTTTGCAAAACGGTGTCGTTGACATCAAGCGGCTGATGCTGCTGACCCCACAGCAATCGATTGCACACCGATCGGTGCCGGTTGGCCGCGCCCTTGGGACGTCCGGTGGAACCCGAGGTGTAGATCACATACACCAGGCTCTCGCCGTGCAGCGCAATGTTCGGGTTAGCGTCAGAGCCTTGTTGGAAATCGAACGTATCGACATCAATCAGTTCCAATCCGGCAACAGCGGGCAGGCTGTTGCGCACATGACGCTGCGTAAGCACCAGACGAACGCCGCTGTCCGCCAGCATATAAGCGATGCGATCCGACGGATATTCCGGATCAATCGGCACATAGACCGCACCCGCTTTCAGAATGGCCAGCAGGCCCACCACCATCTCGACGGAACGTTCCATCGCAATGCCCACCAACGCGCCAGGTTTTACCTGCAAGCCCACCAGATGATGAGCGAGACGGTTGGCGCGGGCATTTAGTTCGCCATAGCGGAGGCGAGCATCACCAAAACAAAGTGCAATCGCATCCGGGCTGCGCAAAACCTGCTGTTCGAAAAGCCGATGTACGATCTGGCCATCCGCCAGCGCTTCGTCGTTACGGCTCCATTGCGCCAGCTGCCCTCGATCTTCCGCTGTCAGCAGCTCTACATCGGCAACAGCCACTTCCGCGTGCCGTGCCAACGCATTCAGCATGGCAATATAGTGCAGAGCAAAACGTTCCATCGTAACGGCATCGAAAAGATCTTCCGCATACACCAGCGTTACGCGAACGCCACCGTCCTTGTGCTCACGTAACTCCACCGACAGTTCAAACTGAGCATCCAACGCAGCAACAGGTTCAGCCGCAACAGACCAATCCGGCACCTGCTGGACGGCGCGATAATCTTCGCGCAAATAGTTGAACAACACCTGGAACAAAGGACTGTGCGCAAGACTGCGCTCGGGCTGCAACGCCTCCACCAATTGCTCAAACGGAAAATCCTGGTGTGTCTGGGCACCCAGCACCGCATCTTTCGCCTGCACTAAAATTTCAGACAAGCACTTGCGACTACCGATACGGTTTCGAATAACCAGCGTGTTGACAAAGAAGCCGACAATGCCCTGCAACTCGGCGCGGGTGCGATTGGCCACCGGCACGCCGACGCGAATATCCTGCTGGCCGGTGTAGCGGTACAACAAAGTCTGAAATGCTGTCAGCAACAACATAAATTGTGTGACGCCATGCTGTTCAGTTGCTTGGCGCAATCCAGCCAGCAATTCCTGCGAAAGCGCGAAGCTGTGTTGCCCCGCCCGATAACGCGCAACCGCCTGACGCGGACGATCGGCCGGCAGGGCCAACACCGGCTGCGCAGCGCCATCCGCTACCGCGAGCTGTTTCAACCAGTATGCTTGTTGACGCTGATGACGCTCGACCTCTGGGGAATCCTGTTGCCACGCAGCAAAATCCGCATACTGCAGTTGCGGCGTCGGCAACGCCGGCGCGCCTTCGCATGCGTTACGATAGAGTCCTACCAACTCGTCCAACAGAATTTGCATCGACGCACCATCGGACACGATATGGTGCATCGCCAACGCCAGAATCTGCTGCCTGTCGTTCACCCGCACCAGCGCGGCACGAATCAATGGGCCGCTGGTCAAGTTAAACGGCTTGGTATGAAGGGTACGCAACACCGCAGCCGCGCGAATCTCACGCTCGCCACTGGCTTCATCGCGCAGATCGACCACATCCAGTTCCAGGGTCGCATCGGTCAGCACGAACTGCTCAACTTCGCCATCCGGTCGCGCACGGAAAACTGTACGCAACGATTCATGTCGTGCGGCAAGGCCTGCGACCGCAGTTCGCATGGCATCGATATTCACCGCGCCACTGATCCGCAGCGCAAGTTGAATATGATACGCCGTACTGTGTGGATCGAATTTCCACAAAAACCATTGCCGCCGCTGCGCGGATGACAACGGCAACGCCGCCACTCGACGTTCTGCAGGCAGAACCGGAATCACCGGCAACGACAACCGAATCCCGGATTTCACGCTGGCCCGAATCAGTTCTGTCTGCTGCTGCAAGCGCGGCTGCTCGAACACTTGCCCAACCGGCAATTCCACCGCCCATTGTTGCGCAACCCGTGCAACCAGTTGCACCGCTGACAGTGAATTGCCACCCAGTGCAAAAAAATGGGCTTTGTCTGCATATTGCCGGGCAACGTCATGCCCCAGCACGTCACGCCAGATGTCTGTCAGTGCGCGTGTTAGCTCATCCTGTATTTCCGCTCCCGTGGCAGAAACGCTCTCACTCACTGCACCAACACCCGCTACCGACATTCCATTTTCAAACAGCGCATACGCATCCAACGAACGCTCAACATAACCTTGCCGGCATGCGCTGCGCTGCAATTTGCCACTGGACGTTTTGGGCAGCGCACCCGGATTCAACAGCACCACCGCTTTCGGCGCTTCACCGCACTGCTCACTGATCGTGACGCTCAGCGCATCCATCAGCGCTTGGGGAGGAATCAGTTTTTGCAAACCACGGGACACTTCCGCTGCAATGCCAATGCCTTCCACGCCATCAATGGTTACCGCAAAAGCCGCCACCCGTCCCTTCCGCACGGCCTCCACTTCGGCTTCCACCGCACGTTCGATATCCTGCGGATAAAGATTGTGTCCGCGCACGATGATCATGTCCTTCAACCGACCGGCAACGAACAACTGGCCGTCGTGCACAAAACCCAGATCGCCGGTACGCAACCAGCGCTGGCCATCGCGTTCAACAAAGGCTTCCGCCGTTTCCCGCGCTTTGTTCCAATAGCCCGCGGCAATACTCTCGCCCGCCGCCCAGATCTCACCGACACTGCCATCGGCGGCAATATTTCCCGTCAGCGGATCGATAATTGCCAACGCATGTTCTGACGGAACCACACCACAACTAACCTGTGCCACACCATTCGTGTCGGGCATCACCTGCCGCCGTGCCAAGGCTTCGCTATCGAAGTGCTGAACCAACATGCCATCGCCGCGGCGACCACCTGTCACCAGCAATGTGGCTTCCGCCAATCCATAACAGGGATACACAGCACCAGCACAGAATCCCACCGGCACATACCGCTCGATAAATGCATCCATAGTGTCGTGACGAACCGGCTCCGCGCCCGTGTACGCCACGCGCCAGGTCGATAAATCCAATTCATCCAACTGCGCCGCGGAAATCCGATCCAGACACAATCGATACGCGAAATCCGGCCCGCCACTGATCGTCACACTGTATCGCGA
>DATLII010000255.1:0-5625 GCA_035539495.1 Dongiaceae bacterium | reverse complement strand
CAACAATTGATAGGCGAATCCCTGTTGAATAAATTGAAACATGCCAATGGAAATGGAAAACAGCACGTAAAATAAATAGCAAGGTTCCCGCGTCGCCCAGAACACGAAGAAGTTATAAACCGCCATCACCAGCACGAAACCAAAAAACAATCCGTGCAACAACGACGCCTTCATTTCGTCCTGCAGAATCGCCTGTTCGCTCTTCAGGCTGATAGGCATTTGAATGGAGTAAGGTCCACCCACCCGAATCAGCAGCGTGACATCCTCGCCCTGCTCCAAGGTAATGGGAAATACAAAATCACGATGGGAAATGGGACGAGCGTTGAATTCGTAGCGGTCGCCAGTCTGGTACACCTCCGCCACAGCACCGGAGCGCACCACAAACAGATCCAGATTGCGGATCAGAGGATAATTGATAGCGAGGTACCAGTGTCCAGTTGCGTTATTGTTATGCAGTTGCACACGAAACCAGACCCAATCATCGGTGTAACCCAAATTGGGAATCGGATCCTTGGACCGTTGCCACTCACCGACCGGATTTTGCAACAGATCATCGGCCGTCAACACACGCGCCGGATCCCGCAACCATTCCATCTCCAGGCCCAGCGGATAAACCGAGCGATCCGCGCGCAGCTCAACGGCCGCAACCGCTGTGTTCCACCCCACCAGCAACAACAACACCAGGCATCCAAGCCACCGTCCGTAGCGCACTTGCCAGTCCCCGAATGACACGTAATTCATTCAACATTATTGTGGTGATTACAACGACTATCCGGCCATGTTAACAGGATTGGGTTGATACGGACCAGATATCCCTGAACAATGACCGCCCTGACGAATCCAATAAATGAGCCGTGACATTTCCGGCCACGACTTCATTTCTCCGCACGGGAGTTCAGCATGCTGCAACCGGGACGCTATCGCCATTACAAGGGCAAAGATTACGAGGTGATCGACATCGCGACACACAGCGAAACCGGTGAACGGCTGGTGGTTTATCGCACCCTCTACGGCAATTACGACCTGTGGGTCCGCCCGCTGGAAATGTTCTGCGAGCAAGTCGAAGTCGACGGCCACCCAGTCCCGCGTTTCGCGTACCTAGGTCCTTTATAACACGTCCGAAAAACGAACCTTATAACCTGTCCAGCAGCTTGCGGAGTTCTTCCGGCGAACGTCCGCCTTCCATTGAAAAACCGGTATTAAGATAATCCAACAGTTTGCGGAAACTGGCGTCAATCCGGATACCGTCGTTAAACAGACTGCTAATCCCCGAGATACCGGCATGAGTGATACGCGTCAGCGTTTCTTCCTGCGGTTCGGTCAGATCCAGAAACAGAATCGACTGCTCGATTTTCATCGCCATATCTTCCACTGTGGCAGCGCAGCGGCTCATCACCGATTGATAACGTTCATCCACCTGCCGCATCACATCCTGCATGCGGTGCGACATGCCACGGAGGAGGTC
Source organism: Dongiaceae bacterium (assembly GCA_035539495.1). Classification (GTDB taxonomy): domain Bacteria; phylum Pseudomonadota; class Gammaproteobacteria; order Pseudomonadales; family Ketobacteraceae; genus Ch67. The sequence continues at coordinate 4,160 of DATLII010000255.1, read as the reverse complement.
CCGTTCCAGCTCCAGCATGCGCGCGCCGTCAATCGACTGCACCCGCGCATTCGCACCCTGCAGCAATGAAAATACATTGTCTTTGATGGTGCCGAAGCGCTTCTCATCCGACGGCATATTTTTTACCAGCAACGACACCCGCTCGTAATTCATCACACAACGACGGCCAAAATCCACGTAACGCCCCGAAGTGCTCAGTTCCGACAGCAGTCGCGCTTCCAGATCCTTGGCCAGGCCATTCTCTTCCAGATTTTTGGTTTCGAATTCACTGCGTAATTGCAGGCTGCAATTGATGCCATAGTGCGTCAGCGTACGAAACAGCAACATCCCCAGTTCGTCCAGGTTGTTGCATTCGTGACAATGCACCAGGAACTGAATATTCACGCCTAAATCGCTGGTGTCCGACATCGCACTCATCGCCAACGCATTGGCCTGCATCAGGCGACTGTGCAACTGGCGATTGGCAATACGGTGGAAGATAGCCTTCTGAATACGAGCCACCAGATCGGCGGTCTCCATGGGCTCGATCATCACATCATCGTAGCCAGCGTCGTACAACGCCAATAAACCGGTCATCTCGGATTTCGGTTGCGCCAGAATGATCGGCACATCAGCAAAGCCTGCCTCGCCTTTCACCTGACGACAGGCGGTCTGACAATCAAATTTCCCGTCATGGGCATCAATCAGAACGGCCCCGAAATCCTGCGCCGATTCTCCCTTAACCTGGGCGGGATCGGACAACAAGCGCAGCTCGAAATGAGAACCCAGCATTTCGGCCAACGCACTCGCACCCGTGGAACTGACGATGAGAATGCGCTGCTCCAGCGGTTTGGACATAGCTATCACCCTGCTCAGCCAATGAATCATCAACTGAGGGCTGGTCCTACAGGTACCAGCCCTCCTCATTCTTTCAGCTTAGCAGGCCGTCAGCAGGTGGGCGGAAACGTATCAGCCGAGGTCACGCCAGAGGCAGTTTCGGCAACGATTGCCACTGGTTCGGATCCGACACCATGGCCCGCGCACTGATGGCACACATAACCGCCTTATAACTATTCACCACATCCTGCGTGCAGGGCGTGGTCGTCAGGATGTTCATCGACGCACTTTCCATCATCCAGATCAGCGAGTAGTACACTTTGGGATCAAGGCGCACGCCCTCCGCCTCGAAATAGCGGTCATCGAACAGCTTCACCATGTGTTCGAGCAACAGCGCGCGATGCGGCGCCAGCGGCGACCCAGCGCGCAACGCCTCTTCCGTCATCATCCGGATCAGCGGGCCCAGATTGGCGTGATAGTCGAAGAACAATTCCACGCATTGCACTACGAAATCACTTAGCGTGGCCGACTCCTTTTTCACGGAGCGGAACCGCGCCATCAACAACTCGGCTGCGATCTGATAAATGCTTTCCAACACTTCCACTTTATTTTTGAAGTACTTATAAAAAGTACGCCGGGAAATATTGGCGGCATCCAGCAGATCCTGAACCGTGGTGTCCTCTATCCCCTTACTGGTAAATACGCCGATTGAATTGAACAACACATCCGCCTTTGCCCCCTGACCGGGGACGGGAAAATTGATTTGGCGAACGGCGGCATCCAATTCCTGTTCAGTGGCTTTCTGAAGCAGTTCCACGAACACATTGTCCTGGGACTGCGGCTGGTCATGTTCCATGGTCTTTCCCCCAACTACTACACAACGATGCGGGCTCTACCTAACAAGCGTAGGATCGAGCGGGCCGTGAAAATGAGTCAAAAATTGTACTCTGATAAACGGCAAAAATATACCGTGTATACAAGCCTGACTGGGGACAGAGACTTAAGATTCACGACGGAACGCCCAAATCTGGGCATACAGCCTTGCGAATACCGTTGACCAAACTTTACACTCGACGATTCCTTATAAGTAGACACGATAAAATAATAATGACAAACGACACCCTTGCTTCCGGCGTTTTTCGCCGCCGGTCTACCTTTGTTCTTGCTCTGACATTCCTGCTTTCCCTGCCTGCACTCTGGGCCGGCATGATGGGCGACGATTACATGCATTACGCCGTCCTCAATGCCAAAAACCTGCCCATCGGCAAGCCGGATGATCTGTCCCTATTTGGACTGTTTTCCTTTATCAACGGCGACCCCGAGCGCAACCGCCAAGCCATGGATCTGGGCGTACTGCCCTGGTGGACCTACGGAGGCATGAAATACGCTTTCTGGCGCCCCGTCAGCGAGGCCTTCCACTGGCTGGATCATCAGCTCTGGCCTCGCATGCCCGGTCTGATGCACCTGCACAGCATTCTCTGGTATCTCGCACTCTGCGTCCTGCTGACCCGTCTGTATCGCAAGACACTGGGCGCCGGCATCGTCGCTCTGCTGGCACTAGCGCTGTACGCGCTGGACAGCACTCATGGCTTTACCATTAGCTGGATCGCCAATCGCAACGCGCTGATCAGTACCCTGTTCGGCCTGCTGTCACTCTGGTTCTATTTGCGTTGGCGAGAGGAAGACCGACTTGGATTCGTCGCCCTGTCATTGCTATGCCTATTGACCAGCCTGCTGTCGGCAGAGCTGGGAATATCGAGCTACGGCTACTTGGGGGCCTACGCCCTGACGTTGGATAAGAAGGGAAAACTGAAGGGCTGCCTCGCCACCCTGCCTCACCTGACGGTGATCATCATCTGGTGGCTGATTTACAAACAGGCTGGCTTTGGCGCCACCAACGCTGATGCTTACTACATCGATCCCGCCGCGCAGCCACTCGGTTTTCTTTCGGTAGTTGCCGAACGCTTACCGGTTCTGCTCGCCAGTCAGTGGGGCATCATTCCGGCAGAGATTTACGGCTTCGTCCTCGAGCACGATGTTCGCTTCGTCGTCGGTTGCGTGATTTTTCTCTTGCTGGTGGGCGTACCCGCCGTCATGGCCTGTCGGCAAGTGGTTGCAGTTCGATTCTGGCTGCTGGGCATGCTGTTCTCGTTGCTGCCCGCCGCCACCGCCCTGCCACACGACCGCGTTCTGTTGTTCGCCGGTGCCGGTGCAGCTCCCGTCTTAGCTCATCTGTTGCGTGCGACACTTCCCAAGGGCGCCAAGATCGCGGGGCTTCCCATTGCCTACACGCGCCCCGTCGCGTTCCTGCTGGTATTCGTACATTTAATACTGAGTCCACTGCTGTATCCGCTCATGATCTACAGCACTAAACTTTGGGCCGGCCTGATACCACAAGAACCTTCCCGCTTTGCCGACCTTGAACCCGTCGAGCACAAGCGGCTCGTCATTTTTGGTGCTCCTCTACCATCCGCTCTGGCCATCGCACCGTTTCGCTTTTACCGCGAAGAATCAATTCCCGAGCGCATCTGGGTCATTTCCACCCTGCGCGGTCCCTACGATTTAATTGCTACTGCTGACAATCAACTGCAGATAGATTTGCCGACAGGTTTCATTCAGGAAGCAGAGAGCAAAGTCCGCGACCTCTCGCGCTATCCCTTCCACGAAGGCGATCAGGTCGATCTTTCCGGCATGACCATCACCGTTTCCCGTCTCAACGATGACGGCAAACCCACTCGCCTCACGCTAACGTTCGATCGCTCTCTGCAAGATGAAACCTTGCAATTCATACGCTGGGATAATAAATCCAAAGCTTATGAAGTTCTCACGCCACACACTCCATGAAGCGCCCTGCCGTCGCTAATTAATCCATATGGCGGCGGCAGGCATACAGTGCATTCCACTCAAAGACATCCAGCGCATCAGGGGATGTCTGTGCATGCCGAAAACAAACAACTCTAGAGATCCACATACTGAGCCATTAGCGTTGAGAAACAGCCATCGCACGATTCAGCCCGCAAGCATTCCTCAAAGAAAAGAGCATACATAAGAATATGCGTCCTAAAGGGCCGCACCTCTCTGCATACAAACAGCGATTCAATTTATGCTATAGGACGGAATACTGCGGAAGCAGTGTCCCCCCAATTGAGAGTGGAGCACGCATGAATTTGTTGCTGGAATGATTAAGAAGTTGCTCGAAAATCGTTTGGTTTAGAACTGATAACGATGTGGTAGACGGCAATATGGGATGAGGAAGTAGTTTTGCGCATGCTGTGTAAAAAGCGCAGGAGAAGCGGGAAAGGACATGCTCTGTTCAGAGCAAGCACGAGTAGAGAGGCTTAAGG
>DATLII010000254.1:0-4062 GCA_035539495.1 Dongiaceae bacterium | reverse complement strand
GAATGAATGGATCGAATTCGGTGGCGCGGGCCGGGTAATCCTTGCGCAGGGGGTGACCCTTCCAGTACCGCGGCATCAGTATGCGGAACAGGTGAGGGTGGCCCTGGAAGTGAATGCCAATCAGATCAAACACTTCGCGCTCGTACCAGTCGGCGTTGGGCCAGATGTCACGCACGGTCGGAATATTCAGGTCGGCTTCGAACAGGGCGACCTTGATGCGCACATCGCTGTTACGTTCCAGCGACAGCAGATGATAGAAGACGGTGTAGTCGGATTTGGGCTGGCCATCGCGGTACTGGCGCAGGCGTTCGTCCACCGCGCTCAGGTCGTACAGCATCACGTAGGGTTTGGGCAGTCCCCGCAGGTAACGCAGAACGTCCAGCAGTTGCTCGCGAGCAACCCACAGAGTGGGCAAGCCGTCGCGGGTCGCCTGGAACGTCAGCGCGTTATCGCCGAAACGGGCATACAGCTCCCGTACGACCTCATGATCGCTGCCGGGTGCTGGAATAGGTGTGGTTGCGGTCTCAGCCATGTATCGCTTGCATCCTACCGTCTTTAAATGAAACCGACTGTTAAACGTCGTCGGGGCTGCGCAGGTTGGTCACGCTGATGCGTTGATCGTGCCGTTCTTCCTTGGTGGATGGCATGTCGGGGCGGTAAACACCCTGATCACCTACCACCCAGGACAGCGGACGACGCTCCTTGCCGATCGAGTCCTGCAAAAGCATCAGGGCCTGGATGAAGGCTTCGGGGCGGGGCGGGCAGCCGGGAATATAAACGTCCACAGGCAGGAATTTATCCACGCCCTGGACCACGGAATAGATGTCGTACATGCCGCCAGAGTTGGCGCAGGCACCCATGGAAATCACCCATTTGGGTTCCAGCATCTGCTCATACAGCCGTTGGACGACAGGCGCCATCTTAATGAAGCAGGTACCGGCAACCACCATGACGTCAGCCTGACGGGGTGATGCGCGGATAACTTCGGAACCGAAGCGGGAAAGGTCGTGCGGGGTAGTCAGGGAGGTAGCCATTTCCACATAACAACCGGAAAGGCCAAAATTGTACGGCCAGAGGGAGTTCTTGCGGCTCCAGTTGACGCCGTTGTGCACCAGCTCTTCCAGCTTGCCCATGAAGACATTCTTGTGGACGTGATCTTCCAGGGGGTCGTTTACCGTCTGTTTCTGCTCCAACGGATAACGATCGTGTGGCCCTTCCGGATTAACACGGGTCAAGGTGTACTTCATAAGCGGGTGCCTCGCTCAGGAGTGCAGTTACTCGCTGGTTTTTGCCCGACGCCGACGTCCTTCGGGTGCCCATTCAAGGGCTCCCAATCGCCATATGTAGACCAGACCTACCAGGAGTACTGCAACAAAAATGGAAACTTCGATGAACCCTGTCCAGCCTGCCTCTCTCACGCAGACGGCCCAGGCGTAGAGGAACAGCGCCTCTACATCAAAAATCACGAAAAACATGGCGGTAAGATAAAACTTCGCCGACAGCCGCATGCGGGCTCCGCCAACGGATACCACGCCAGATTCGAAGGGGTCATTTTTGGCCCGGCCCCAGTTACGGCCCCCCAACCATACCGGTACAAACAGCATGAAAGCGCAAATGGCCGCGATCCCTATGAGGAAGGCTCCAAGTGACCAGTGCTGTGTGACGATTTCGGTGGGGGACACGGGACGCTATTTTCCTGCGAATCTTACGGGAACCCATGCTGTCCTTTCCGTCCTGCTCTCCTGACGCTAACTGAGCGTAATTCAGGCGGAAATGATTGACAGCGACCTTGGCTAAAATGGCAGCAGATTATATACACCAGAAAATAAAATGCACCAGGAAATTACGACTTTTCCGCTCGCCCACTAATGCTAGTCGGACCCTTCGACACAGGCAAACATCGCTAGCCAATTTACCCTCAATAAACAAAGGCCTGAATGGTGTGTAATCGTCCCAAGATGCAGGGTTTCAGCATGGGTTTGCGTTTAAGGGCGCCGGCGTAATGGCGTTGACCAGTAAACAGGGAACTACTGCCTTCGGACGGTGGACCCGCTGACCCAGCTATGTCTGCCCATCTACGTTCCGCTTTTGCCCAGCGCTGCACCTGAAACTGTCATCGGTGTCCCCGCGCAGGTTCGTTGTGAAGATTGCGCTCGGACATTTATGCACCAGTGGTGATCGAGTGTGCGTTCGGATTGCCTCTTTTTGGCAATTGCAGGGTCACGAGCACTCGCGCCAACTCGGCGCATTTGATGCGCACCGCTATTTTTTCTGCTCCATTGAAGTGCCTTTCATTCCAAAACGCCTCTGCGTGCTACAAAAAATTGCTTGGCATGCTTCTTGATATCTCCCGATTACGGGCACGATAACCAAGACGAGGATGTACATGAAAACGCACCGCACGAAATTACGCTGCACGTCACCCAGCGGGACCAAAAAGAGTTGGTTAAAGAAAGCAGTTGCAGCTGTTACTGCCGCCACCACCATGATGTTGAGTGCAGGCGCGAATGCTGTAGGCGATCCGGAAAAATGGGAATTGAAATTCGGCTTCATCAAATTGACCGACATGGTGCCGCTCGCGATTGCCTATGAAAAAGGTTACTTCGAAGACGAAGGTTTGTATGTGACGTTGGAAGCGCAAGCAAACTGGAAAGTATTGTTTGATCGCGTCGTATCAGGCGAATTGGATGGTTCGCACATGTTGGCGCCAATGCCGGTGGGTGCAGCGACTGGCGTAATTACCAAAGCGGAAGTAATCACACCCTTCACGCTGTCATTCAATGGCGCGGCGATCACAGTGTCCAATTCTGTGTGGGCAGAAATGAAGAAAACCGTGCCGCAGGAAAATGGTAAACCGGTACATCCAATCAGTGCCGCGGCGCTGAAACCGGTATTGGAATCCTACAAAAAAGCCGGCAAGACATTTAACCTGGGTATGACTTTCCCGGTGGGAACGCACAACTATCTGGAGCGCTATTGGCTGGCAGCTGGCGGTATCAATCCCGGTGTTTATGCGCCGGAAAAAGGCGATAACACGGGTTCCATTGGCGCCGAAGCATTGCTGTCGGTAGTGCCGCCGCCACAAATGGTGCCTACGATGGAAGCCGGTACCACAGTGGGTTACTGCGTAGGTGAGCCCTGGAACCAGCAAGCCGTAATCAAAGGCTTGGGCGTGCCGGTGATGACCAGTGAAAATATCTGGACTGATGGCGCTGATAAAGTTTTCGGTGTCACCAAAGCGTTCTACGACAAATATCCCAACACCACTATTCGCACCGTGAAAGCGTTGATTCGCGCTTCAGCCTGGTTGGATGCCAACAGCAATGCCAACCGTCCTGATGCGGTGAAAATTATTTCCCGCCCGGTTTATGTCGGTGCAGATGAGGCAGTCATCGCCAACAGCATGACCGGCACATTTGAGTTCGAAAAAGGCGACAAACGCCCGATCCCAGATTTCAACAAATTCTTCCGCGGTCAGTACGGCATTCCTTACTACTCCGACGCAATCTGGTGGATGACGCAGATGCGCCGCTGGGGCCATATCAGTGAACAGAAACCGGATAGCTGGTATCTGGATATCGCGAAAAAAGCATACCGTCCTGACATCTACGCCCTTGCTGCCAAGGAGCTGATCGAAGAAGGCAAGCTGAAAGCTAGTGACTTCCCTGACCTGGATAGCGCCACTTTCATCAAGCCACCACAAAAGAGCCCGCTGGATGGTATTGAGTACGACGGCAGCAAGCCTAACGCGTATATCGACAGCTTCACCATCGGTTTGAAAGGCAACGAAAAACCCTGATTCAGAGCATCAGGCTGCGGTTGACGCAACTGCGTCAACCGCGCCGGTCACCCACCTTCACGGAGGTAACGTTCATGGCTGTATCCATCCCGAGCATCAAGTTTGCGGGCCTGCCGACAACCAGTTTCGGTGTGTTGGCGGAAAAATTTCTCCGGGCGGTGGGTTTGCCACTGGCGGGCATAGGAATGTTCCTGCTGGTCTGGCATCTGGGCGCGAGCAACATTGAAACCTCGCTGGGAAAATTTCCTGGCCCGGCTCAAGTG
>DATLII010000253.1:0-6541 GCA_035539495.1 Dongiaceae bacterium | reverse complement strand
GCCGTAGTAGGCCCGAACGGTGCGGGTAAAACGACGCTGTTTCGCTTGCTGGCGGGGGAGCTCACTCCCTGCACCGGCGACATTCAATTCAATGGCCGCGATATGCCCCGTTGGCCACTGACGCAACTGGCGCGTATGCGGGCGGTGTTGCCGCAATCGTCCACCTTGCAGTTTGCCTTCACGGTGCAGGAAGTGGTGGCGATGGGCCGCATGCCGCATGCCACAGGTCAGCGGATCGATGCGGATATCGTGCAGGAAGTGATGCAGGTTTGCGATGTGCACCGGTTGGCGACGCGGCCTTATCCCGCGCTGTCGGGTGGTGAGCGGCAGCGGGTGCAACTGGCGCGCGTGTTGGCGCAAGTCTGGCAACCGGTAGCGGACGGTGAACGTTTGCTGTTGCTGGACGAGCCGACGTCAGCGCTCGATATCGCCCATCAGATCGAGTTGATGCAGGTGGTGCGTCGCGTGTGCGCGGCGGATATTGCGGTGTTGGTGATTCTGCATGATTTGAATCTGGCGGCACGCTTTGCGCATCGTATCCTGATGCTGCATGACGGGCGGCTGGTGGCGCAGGGAACGCCGGATGAGGTGCTGCAACCGGATTTGATCGAATGTGTTTTCAGCGTTAAAACCCAAATCATCAAGCATCCGATTTATGGTTGCCCGCTGGTGGTGAGTTAAACCTGAAATCCGTCAAGCTGCGTTCGCGCAGGCCTTGCATAGGCAATGCAACTCGATCTGCGGCTGCGTCAGCACGTAACCTGCTTTTTTAACGCTGGCATCAAGTGCATTGATGATGGTGTGACTGATTCCGATCTCTTTCACCGATTGGCAGCGATCACAAATCAGGAACTGTGGCACCTCATGTTCGTGGTCGCAGGTGATGTGGGCGCAGGCGATGTATTTATTCGTGGAATTCAATTTGTGGGCCAGCGTTTCTTCCACCAGAAAATCCAGCATGCGATAAACCGACATGGCCGGAATCGTCTCACCCAAGGTTTCATGGTATTGGGAGGCAAGTTCATAGGCTGACAATGGTGTGCCGGATTGCAACAACAACTGCAGGATGTGCTTGCGCTTTTCCGTCAGCCGGGCCCCGGTGGCGCGGCAGTTCTGTTCCGCGCGGTCCAAGGCTTTCTGCAGTTGCTTGGCATTCATGCTGTTCTACCTTAATGGTGAAGGAATCCGCCGTCGCTTCCCGTCTGTTCTGGGCTCGTTAGCATCGACACGATCAGAATGGCCATTATGTTCATAATGATCATTCTGATCCAGCTTCGCTGAAAGGCTCAGCAGGGAAGAGCAGATTCCTTTATTCCCAAGGTGGAAACGGATCGGGCAGGTCGGCCCAGGCTTGTTTCCCTTGCAGCAGTTCAGTCTCGCTCAGCAGGCAGGCATTGAGTTCGGCAACAAAGGCCGCCTGATCCAGGTTCTGCCCGATAAAGACCAACTCTTGCCGCATGTCACCAAAGGGCTCGGTCCATTTTTCCATTATATATTCCAGGGCGGCGGGATCCTCCGGCCACTTATCGCGAGGGACAGCTTGCCAAAACAGGCCGGCGGGGCCATGGCGGGCAATGCCCCCGGCCTGGTGCCAGACACCGGCGAATTCCGGACGGCTGGCCAACCAGAAATAGCCCTTGGAGCGTAATAGTTTTCCTTGCGTGACCGGGCTGTGGATGAAGTCGTGAAATTTCTGCGGATGAAATGGACGGCGTGCGCTGTAGACAAAGCTGCGGATGCCATACTCGTCACTTTCCGGTACATGGTCGCCACGCAATTCCTGCAGCCAGCCAGGGGCGCGACTCGCCTGTTCAAAATCGAATTTACCGGTTCCCAGAATGTCGTGGACATCGACTTGGCCGTTGACGATGGGAATAACGGTGGCGCGGGGATTGAGAGAATGCAGAATGCGCATCAGTCTCTCGATATCGGCGGCCGGCGCAAGATCGGTCTTGCTGATCAGAATCACATCACAGAATTCCACCTGCTCGATCAGCAGATCCGCCACGCTGCGTTCGTCTGTTTCACCAAGATTTTCGTCCTGATCGCGCAGGGCTTCCGCCGCATCAAAATCCCGTAGGAAATTGATTCCGTCCACTACAGTGACCAGTGTATCCAGGGTTGCAACATCAGACAGACTGACACCTTGCTCGTCGGCGAAAGTAAATGTCTCTGCTACGGGCAACGGTTCAGAAATGCCAGTCGATTCAATCAGCAGATAGTCAAACCGCTGCTGTTGGGCGAGGGATCTGACTTCCTTTAACAGGTCTTCGCGCAGGGTGCAGCAGATGCATCCGTTGCTCATTTCAATCAGTTTCTCCTCGCTGCGATTGAGATGCACCTCCTGCGCAACCAGTGCGGCATCAATATTCACTTCGCTCATGTCGTTGACAATAACGGCTACCCGTCGGCCGGCTCGATTGTTCAGAACATGATTGAGCACGGTGGTTTTGCCGGCTCCCAGAAATCCGGACAAGACCGTGACAGGCAATTTTCGATAATCAGACATGTCGACATTATTCCGGCGCATTGACCTTTCCGACCCAAGTAAGTTTTGAGGGTATGAAATCCAATGCCAGCGGGCTGACGCTCAGCGCTTCCAGATTCACCACCTGCACGGCGTTTTCTGTCGGATCCGTCAGGTAAGCGACCGCATCGGCCTGGCTGACAGCCAGCGCGGGGTTATTACCTGTTTGAAACTGATCGATCACCTGAACACTGCCGGCTAACGTCCAATCGCCAGTGTTGAAAATCTTCAGCAAGCCGGCGCTGTCCAGAATCAGAAAGTGCTCTCCGCTGGCATCGATTCCATGCGCAATGCGAGTCACGCTGGCGCCATTGGTCCAGTCGAGAGGGGTAAGCGAACCACTTGCAGGATCAATGACGAAAAGCGCCTGCCCGGCGATACCAATGAAGGTGTCGAGATTCTCATGTCCGACCAATGTACCTACCCGCGTTGCGGCGGGCATTGAGGATGGATTGGGGAGTTTGCGGGCACTGAAATTGCTTCCATCCTGTTCCACTGCCAGCACGCCATCGCTGCAACCAAACAGCGTGAAGCGATGATTGGAATAGCTGCCATGAAGATCGGGGCAGGTTTCACTGAAGCGCTCCACGAAGCTGTAGCCCACACCTTGGCGGCGATATAGCTCCACCGCTTCAGGCAACGTACTGGTGGAAGCAGGGTCCCGATAGGTCGTCAGCAGAAAATCGCCGCGCGGTTCTGCCGTGCCGTGCATGTTGACGTTGAAATTCAGCGACGCAAGTTCGCTTCCATCACCGAGACTTGCGTCGCTCAGAACGCTGATTTTGGCTGGTACGAAGGGCGTTGCACTCCCATCAAAAAAAAGCGCAGCCTGTCCGCCATGAATTTCGTAATGGGTGGGCCGGCGATCGGGCAATGCCAAGTCCAGCATGGTGGGGGCTTCCTTGTAATCATGCAGATGATCGCCGTGATCTTCCCGCCAGATTCCGCCATCGAGAAATTCCACCACATCATTGTCACGTTGAATCAGCACGGCATAGCGACGATCCGGGCTGGTGTTGAGTGCGGTGGACGGGTACCGACTATCAAATGTTGCGACAGGTTGGCTGCTGTCCAGATCGAAAACATGGACTCGCGCCAGGCCCGCTTCGGAGATGACCAAGCGGCCCAAAGAAGCGATCTGTTCGCCATGGTCGTGATCATGATCATGTCCACGATCGGAGGAATCACCGGATTTGCTGTCGCGGTTACAGGCACTGGTAGCAGCAATCAAAAGGGCAAGCAGAAGCCAGTGCGCAGGCTGTCGCTTGCGCTGTGCGGAGTGGGGCATGGGAAGGTTCTCTGTCGTTTAAGATATGATATAACGTATCATTAAAAAAACGGACTCTCAAGGTCGAAATGGAAAAAGGCGGAAAGTGAAAGATTGCCCGAACTGAAAATTGCCGTTGCTGCAGGTGCACTGTCTGTGTTGCTTAACGGTAATAAGTCCTGTCCTGATTGCCACAATAGTGAGTTGTCACAATGCCGCGTTGATTTTATTGTGGGCGGAGTTCAGGAGCGGAACACGGGCAGGAGAGGACAGGGAATGTTGAGTCCCAGAATCAATCAGATACTGCTGGCGGAAGCCGACCCGGCAGCGCGACAATGCATGGAAGCAGTTCTGCGGCGATTGGCGCCCCACGCCAACCTGCAGACGGTTTCAGGCGTGATGGAAACGTATGAGGCCCTGGCGCGCAACCGTCCAGTGCTTGCGGTGATTAATTTTTCGCTGGCCGACGGTAACTTCCTGCAAATATTGAAAGATCTTCCTCGCTTACCATTGCCGCCTTTCGTGCTGGGTTTGACCGCTTGCCCTGAATGTGCGGAAACGGTGTATGCCATGCGCTATGGTTTTAATCATGTGGTGGAAACAGCGCCTGACGGCGGGCCGCCTCATGAAGCCGCTTTTGTCGGTGCATTGCTACAGGTCGTGTCGGAGCCAGCCCCGCTGGATGCTACGATCGGCAAGCTGGTTAATCCGCTCCTGTTCAATCAGCAGGAGCAATTCGATCTCAAGCAATTGAGTGACGCCATCGAAGACCATATCTTCAATCTTGCCAGCCACGTTACCCAGTCGAAAAATGGTTTGGGGAAATTGCTGGGCATTTCCCGTCAGCTGGTGCAGTACCATTTCAAGAAAAGCAATCTGAATCGTTGATTCGTTGCCAAGCCCGCCACATCCAGTAACCGTCAATTTTCACAAAATCCAATATCCTTTTTTCCGCCTAAGCGAAAATTTCACATTCATTCATCAGCTTGAGTCGGCGCAAAGTTGCTTGCATGGAAAAATGCTTGCAATTGCACGTTTTGGTGATGCGCCTAGCATGAGCCCCGTGGCAGATGTTGGTTTTCCAGGAGAGGTCGATAGCCATTGCTCACTCAGATTGCTGTTCGGCACATCACATAGAAAGGACACGGTTATGAAAAAATTAATCCTGGCTTCATTGGCTCTGTTTGGCGCATGCGCTGCTTCTCACGTTTTGGCTGCGGACAATCGTCAGAATTACAACGGTAGTTATTGCGATGCGTATTATGGCTCCCAAGCCAACAATGTAAATCATCAGTATAACGGTATCTACAATGGGCTTGGCGGCGGCATGTATGTCTCCTGTCCGGTAATCGTTGATGAGGCAAATGTCACCACCGGCACCAACAATGTGTGGATTCATACCTCGGCAGCTGGTACCAGCTGTACCCTGTTCAGCATGAATGGTAATGGCACTTCTGCGCAATCGCAGTGGGGCTCCGGTGGCCCTGGCTGGTTCGCCGTTCCTAACCTGACTGTTGACGACTATTGGGGTAGCTATTCGATGTATTGCTACCTGCCCGGTGGCGCCACTCTCAACACCATCTCCATCAGCGAAAAACCCTGATGCGGATCCGCCCCCTCACCGGGGGCGGTATTTATCTAGCGCTCAATGAATCTTGCGGGTGACGCACATGATCAGATTGATACAGGGAATAGTGGTAGGCGCAGTACTAGCCATAGCGGTAGTGGCGGTTGCGCTGGTGAAGTGGAATTCTTCCGGCGACGATGTAAGAACTGCTGAAGTGGATTCAGCGTTGCAGGAGAGCGCCGAAGCGTCGAGTCTGCAGCAGGAATGGTCGCGCATTCAGGCGGAATATAAAGCGGACGATGTGGCGGTGGGATCAGAATCGAATCCGAACATTGTTGCCAAGCAGGCTTCCGTTGCTGCGGTTGCAGCACAATCCGATACAACCGTGACAACAAAACCGGATCGGGCTGTCATGCTGACGCCGCTCGATACACCTGAGCCCGGCCAGTCCCGCGCCGACAAAGTGTTGGCAAAACTGGAAACACAATTCGCGGAGGAAGCGGTTGATGATGCCTGGTCCGCCCAATCGGGTGATCGCATCAGCAGCTATTTCAGCGAAACAGCTGGCAATATGGAATGGTCTGGATCGACGTTAGGTGATGTGCAATGCCATTCCAGCTTGTGCAGGGTGGAGGTGGTTCATGAGAACGAGCAGGCGCTGCAGGAATTCTCGTTAAAGTTTCCCATGCAAATGGCGCAAGCCATGCCGCGTATTACTTACCAGACCGAGCCACGTAATGACGGTCGGCTCGCGATGGTGATGTATCTGTCTCGCTGATCACTGTCTGCCACTTTGGTGGGCTATAGAAATAAAAAAGGGCGATACCGTTGCCGGATCGCACTTTTTACTAATCGCTATTATTAGGTCGCTTCTTTCTTCCGGGTCAGCATTTTCCGCAGCAAACTTACCTTGGTGTCGCGTTGGCGGTGCTGGCGCAGTTTGTTCAGTTCGCCTTCCAACGCATCCATCACCTGTTTGCGGAATTGCCACTGTACTTCCTTATCGTCTTCCTTGCCGGCAAACGCTGCTGGGCTGATGGGTGCGCCGAAACCGAAATAGAATTTTTCCGGTCGTGGAATCAGCGTGGGGCCAATGCCTTTGGCAATTGGCATCAGCATGTCGCCGCCGCGCAATTTGTCCGATACTTTTTTATTGCCTAGCAACCAGCGGCCGATGGGG
>DATLII010000252.1:0-5355 GCA_035539495.1 Dongiaceae bacterium | reverse complement strand
TCTGTCTGGTGATCTTCGATGAATTTCACGAACGTTCCGTCAATCTGGATCTGGGCCTGGCGTTCGCGTTGGAAACCCAAAGCGCGCTGCGCGATGAGCAAGATCCGCTGAAACTGCTGGTGATGTCGGCCACCTTGGACGGCGAGCGTTTATCACGCTGGCTGGATGCACCGCTGGTGGCGTCCGAAGGCCGGGTTTTTCCGGTGGAAACTCACTATGCGCCGTTGCCTGTCAACACCTGGCCCGAGCAGCACACCGCCAACACCATTCTGCGCTCACTACAACAGGACAGCGGCAACCTGCTGGTGTTTCTGCCAGGCCTGCGGGAATTGCAGCGGGTGAAACAGCGGCTGGAAGAATCGGAGTTACCGGCCAACACCCAGGTGTTTCTGCTACATGCATCGTTGCCGCAGGATGTGCAGGAACAGGCCATTGCGCCGACACAAAACAGTGAGCGCAAAATCGTATTGTCCACCAACGTGGCGGAAACCAGCGTCACCATCGAAGGTATTCGCGTGGTGATCGACAGCGGCCAAGTGCGCGTGGCGCGCTATGACGAACGCAGCGCGATGGAAAAGCTGGAGACCCAATTCATTTCCGCCGCCTCCGCTGAACAACGTCGAGGCCGCGCGGGGCGGATGGAACCCGGCACCTGCTATCGGCTGTGGAGTGAAACCGCCCACACGCAATTGCAGGCCTTCACCGATCCGGAAATTCTGCATGCTGATCTGGCACCCGTGGCACTGGAACTGGCTCAATGGGGCAGCGCGGATTTTTCCGGATTACCGCTGCTGAATCCACCGCCCGCCGATCGTTACGGTCGTGCCGTGGCCTTGCTGCAGGATCTGGATGCGCTGGATACGCAGCAACGCATTACTGCACAGGGGCGACAGCTCACCGCACTCGGCATGCATCCGCGCCTGGCAACCCTGGTCTGGAATCAACGCAATCGTGACACCGCATCGGCCGCCATCGCCTGCGCTGCCATTCTCGGTGAAGGCGATCCACTGCGTTTCGACGGCGACAGCGCACAAGCCAATCTACATTTGCGGCTGGCGCTGTGGCAATCGTCCGCACCGCACGGCCAATTGCAACGCGGCACCTGGCAACGCATTCAACAGCTAACACAGCAAACCGCAAAACGCCTGCAGACAACCTGGGATAAATCCGCCGCTGATCACGGCGACATCGGCAGCGCATTGGCGCAAGCGTTTCCTGATCGCGTCGCGCAATTACGCGCCGACAGCCAGTCGCGCTATCGCATGGCCAACGGCAAGGGTGTGCAACTGGGCCGACAGGATGCGCTGGCCGGCTCACCCTATCTGGTCATTCTGGAAACCGATGGCGCCGGCAATGAACCGCGCGTACGACTGGCCTGCCCGCTGACATTGACGCAGTTGAAAACCGCGTTGAAAAGTCATTTGCGAAAGCAGGACGTCATTCGTTGGAATGAAACACGCAACGCGGTAGAGGCGGAACAACAACTGCAGTTCGGCGCGCTGGTGCTGGAACGCAACCGTCTGCCGCAACCTTGGCCGGACGCTGCGCAGCAATGCTTGCTGCAAGCGCTGGCACAAAACGATTTGAATGATTTGCCCTGGACCGACCACACCCAGCAACTGTTGGCGCGCCTGCAATGGCTGCACCAGCAACAACCGGAACAATGGCCCGATGTTTCCCGCGCCGCGTTGCGCACTACCGTTGACACCTGGCTGCTGCCCTTTCTCAACAACATTTACAGTTTCGCTGATCTGCAGAAAATCGACCTGAATGATGCACTGAAAAATGTGCTGGAATGGAGTCAGTGGCAGGCCTTGGATACACAAGCACCTGTCAGTTTAATCTTGCCTGCCGGCACCACGCGGGAACTGGATTACGCGGCGGAAAATGGCCCGGTGCTGCGTGCGCGATTGCAGGAATTTTACGGTTTGAAAGAACACCCCACGCTGCCTAATGGCCAACGCATTCTGCTGGAATTGCTGTCACCCGCACAGCGGCCGATTCAATTAACGCGGGACCTGCCGGGCTTCTGGCACGGCAGCTACAAGGAAGTGGCGAAGGACATGCGCGGACGCTACCCCAAACACTACTGGCCCGACGATCCCGCCAGCGCTGCCGCCACCACCAAAACCAAACGCAACATGTAACGCCGGATCAGTCCTGTGCCACGCCAGTGATCCAGGCTTTGCGAATGCGGCGACCACATTCCACCGACGATTGCGCCGTGCCATTCGACAGAATGTCCTGCAAGGTGGCCGGTTCCACTACACGGGCCAGCACGCCATACCAGCGTTTGCTGGAATCGATCCAGGGATAGAAACCGAAATAACCCGGACTGCTGAATGCACCGTCGCCTTCCTCTGGATCGTCTTCCACCCAGTGGCCGAGGGAATAGTGCCAGTTTTCGTCGCTGGGAATCGGTGTGTAGGTCGCCTGATCCGGGCAGGTTGCCGGATTGGTACAGACCGCTTCAGTACCCAGCCGATTCAGCATGAACAGATCGCCGGTCAGAATCGAGCGCAGGAAGAACGCATACTGCAGACTGTTCATGTACAGCCCCGCCGCCAATTGCGGTGAATCGAAATCCAGCAAGAAGGCGCTGGCGAACTGATTACGCAAGTCCACGGTCAGGTCGTCGTTGACGTCATCTTGCAGGCCATTTTGCATTGCCCAACGTTGGAAATGGCCGCCATTGTAATGGAACTTGCCGTCATCCCCTGCCACGTAATCACTGTTCGCGGAACCGGACGCAGATGCCGCAAAGCAATCGCCCACCGTAAGTGTTTCCTGTTGGGCCGGGTTGCTTTTGATGCAAAGACGATAGCGGTGATTGCTATAGCCGGTGCGCATGGTCAGCGCTTTTACATCGGCTTCGGTCAGCACATTGTTGCGCTTCTGCAATACGTAGGCGCCAAACACCCATTTGCTGGCGGAGGCAATCCTCATTTCAGTGCTGGCAATTACGCTGCCATTGCCCTCGCTGTTGCCGGTAATGCGATCGGAGCGGTCGCCGATTTCCCAGTAGAAAGGTTCGATGGCGGTGCAGGCATTGTTAGTGGCTGCGGTGCTGCGGGCCGCAGTGATGCGTTTATCCAGCGTCACCCCGCCACCACCGGTTCCGATCTCATCGTCGTCACCACCGCCTCCTCCCCCGCCACAGGCGGTCAGCAAGCTGATTAACAACAGGCCCGACAATGCAGGCAACAACGATGAAAAACGACGGTTCATGGGGCGATCCTGACAACAGATAGTGTAGAAAAACTAAGGCCGGCTAGGATGCACCGACACCCCCACCACCTGCAACCGCGCACGACGGATGGATTGCCCCCTAGCGCGGACAGGGGCTCCAGTGTAGCCTTCGCGCCTAGGAAACAGGGGGTTACCAAATACCGCCTGGCGGAATGACAAATGCATAGGATGCCTGGGGAAATGATAGCTAATGGATTGTGACTGCACAGGGTGACAATGAGTAACCACCTTTCGAATCGCACCCTGATGTGCGGCATTGTGGCAAGTCTGTTGTTTGCGTGCGCTTTTTATCAGCTGCCGCTGTTCGCCATAAACCAGAATAGCTATTTCATTCATGGGCTGGCCCAGGCGGGATACGGCTTTCTGGCGGAAGACTGGTTGGGTCGTCAGACCGATCACATTCCACTGTTTTCAGCCCTGGTCATTCTGATTCACGACATTGGCTATCACGGCATCTTCCGGGTACTGCTGGCAGTGATGGCCGGCGTTTATGCCGCCTCGCTTGCTATCATCGCAGCCCAGGCTCAAGGTGAAACCAAAGCCAAATTCTGGCTGGTGCCACAGCTTCTCTTGTTCTTCGCCCTGTTTACCCTGCTGCATGTTGAGTGGTTGCTGGATCCTTTTGCGCAGGGCGATTTGAAACGCCCTGTGATCCTGCTGCAACGGCTCGCAAATGCCATTACCAACGGTGTGGCGGGGCAGACCATTCTGGGTCCGTTCTTCCAGCCGTCCACGTTTGGCGTGTTGATGCTGACCAGCATTGCCTGCTTCGTGCAACGGCGAGAATACAGCGCCATCGTCTGCGCCGTCATCGCCGCTTGGGTGCATCCGACTTATCTATTGCATGCGGCTATTCTGACGGCGGTGTACATGCTGGCACTGACCCTGGAACGCAAATCCCGGCAGGCCCTCACCGTCGGCGGCCTAGCACTGATACTGGTGCTGCCTATCGTGCTGTATGTGGCGGTGGAACTACGACCGACCTCACCGGCATTGCTGGCGCAAGCGCAGTCGATTCTGGTGGATGAACGCATTCCCCACCACGCAAAAATCTCAGTCTGGTTTTCCTATGTCACCTGGCTGAAATTAGCAGTAGCGGTTGCGGGCATCCTGGCGGCCTGGCCCAATCGGCGACTGTTTCTGGTGCTGGGTTTGTGCGGCGGCATCAGTGCGCTGCTGAGCGCTCTGCAGGAATTGTCCGGCAGCAAGGGCTTTGCTCTGCTGTTCCCCTGGCGGCTGTCCACTTGGCTGGTGCCCGCGGGCCTGGCCATCCTGCTGGGTCGGGTTGTCGCGTTGCTGTTGGATGGCGTGCAGCGTCTGCCGGCACGAGCTGCCGCACCGGTCCGTACCAGTATGGTCGCGGGGTCAGTGATCATTCTGGTGCTAACAGCGTTCCTGGGGCTGCGTGAGACGCTGGAGGGCTCCCCCAAGAATGATCCTACCATCGCCTACGCTGCGGCCCATGGTGCTCCAGACCAGACCTATCTGATCCCGCTGGATTATTCCAATTTCCGCCTGTCCGCCGCCGTGCCGGTTTTTGTCGACTGGAAGTCCCATCCGTATCGCGATGTGGAATTGATCGAATGGCACACCCGCACCCGGCTGGCGAAGGATTTTTACGAGGCCACAAATGCCACCGATGCGGAACGAGCCCTGGCCGCCATACGGGCGCATACTTCCATTACCCATGTGGTGCTGGAAAGTGATGACGAGTTACGTCTGCCGATAGTGGGCGGCACGCCACTGTTCCGCGACGAGAAACATATTGTGGTGGAACTGCAGAAGGATTGAGGAAAACACCCGCCGCCGTTCAGGCGGCAGGTATAACAGGGCAGGATCAGAAGGTGTAGGCAGCGCCCACGGAGTACATGTCGATGTCTACTTCATCCAGGTCAAAGAGTTCATATTCCGCGCGCAGGGAAAAGGACCCAATCTGGAACTTGGCACCCAAACCGTAGGCGGGATCGTTGCCGGAATCGTCCGTGCTGAAATCGTCGGCGCTGATTTCGTTATCCCAGCTCAATACGCCCACTTTGCCAAACAGGCCAATTGGGCCCAGATCGAAGCCCACCAGACCGAAGGCAGTGAAACCATCCACATCGATTT
>DATLII010000251.1:0-8870 GCA_035539495.1 Dongiaceae bacterium | reverse complement strand
TTGCCCGGCATCAATTGCAGCACCAAAAATATCTACAGCACGCCGCCACTGCAACGTCTGTTACGGGTGATTTTCTCCAGCTTCACCGGCGCCTGGAATTTGCTGTTCCCCGCTACCCGCACGCTGGAACAAATGGAAAATCGCAAGATCTACAACACGCTTCTGTATAGTCAAGGCAATGAAGGTCACAAGTTCTCAGCGGTGCTGACGGATGAGGAAAGCGAGGCCATCATTGAGTATCTGAAAACGCTTTAATGCCGCCAGCAGTAGCTGTAAAAAAGGGCAACGGTTTAGGCCGCTGCCCTTTTTCTTTGCTTCTGTTTTCTTTGCTTCTGTTTTCTCGGGCGTCTTTAGTTGAACGTCAGGCTGCTGCCACTGGCTGCGCATCCACTCGCACCGGCTCCGCCAGCACCTGCGTATCTGCAAACACCTTCACCGGCACGCCGTTGACCACCGCCATTCCGGTCAGACCATCCACCAGACGGTGATCGGTGATGTCGTTCATGCTCACCCCCGGACGTTGCACCGCCTGCTCCAGCGCCACACCATCGCGATTGTGGCCATAACCATGCGGCATGCTCACCACACCCGGCATGATGGCGTCGGACACCCACAATGGTAATTGCACCCGGCCAACTGCAGATTCCACCCACACCAATGCGTCATCGTGCAAACCCAAGCGTTGTGCATCATCTGGATGCATCATCAGATTGCAGCGGTTTTTACCTTTGGTCAGACGCGTGCTGTTGTGCATCCAGGAATTATTGCTGCGCACATGACGACGGCCAATCAGCTGCAAGGTTTGGCCATCACCCAGCTGCAGATTCTGCCAATGTTGTTGCAGCCGCGGTAAATCCCGCACAAACAGCGCCGGGGCCAGGTCAATCAAACCATCACGATGAAAAATGCGATGCGACAACAACGGCCGCAACGCACCCAGATCAACGCCGTGTGGGTTTTCCCGCACACGGTTCAGGTCCAGATTATGGATTTCCACCTGAGATCCTTCATCACCATAAGCAGTGCTCTGCAATCCCCGCGCCCAACGTGGCGAGCGATTCAGCGCACGCAACACGCGTTGTGCCACGCGATCTTTCACCTTGCGCGTAGTAGCAGATCCATCCAGCCAACGCGACATCGCATGCACCGACGAAAACCCTTTGCCATATGGGCCGAGTTTGATCAGCCAATCCAACAGGCCTTCGTCGCCTAAACGCTGAATGAATTTAAGCTTGGCCTTGGCCAGCGCGGTTTGCGTCGCAGAACCGGATTCCAGCCGCGCGGTCAGTTCCGCCAGAATTTGCCAGTCGTGCAACGCGTCCGCCGGCTTCGGTAGCAGCGGCGGCGAATATTTCACAGTATTGCGGATCGCCACACCATGCAGGCCCAATTCATAATGGCCGTGTTCCAGCGGGCCCGTGGGCGGCAAAATATAATCCGCCAGGCGCGAGGTTTCGTTCAGGTAAATATCAATGCTGACCACCAGATCCAATTGCTGGAAAGCCTGCTCCAGCAATTTTCCATTCGGCACTGACAACACTGGATTACCCGCGTGCACGATCATTCCACGAATTTGGCCGGGGCCTGGCGTCAGAATTTCATCCGCCATGGTGGCGACGGGAATTTCGCCAGCGAATTCGGGCAATTGCCGCACGCGGCTGCGCCAGGTGTCGAAGCTGCCGGTTTCTCCCGCCAGCCCCGACAATCCCACTAAATCGATGGCAGGCAGGGGAAACATCAGGCCACCGGGACAATCCAGATTGCCCGTCACAATATTCAACACGTAAATCAGCCAGGCATTGAGCCCGCTGAACAGCGATGTGCTTACACCCACGCGGCCATAAGCAGCAGCACAAGATGCAGCGGCAAACTCCCGCGCCAACCGGCTGATGACGTCTGCCGACACACCAGTGGCAGCACTCACCGCTACGGGCGTGTAGGGCGCGCAGGCTTGTTCCAATTCCTGCAAATGTTTAACGCGTTCTTCCGCTGCGCCTAATCGCACCAGCCCTTCCGCAAACACCACGTGCAGCAGCGCCAGCAACAACAAGCTATCGGTGCCTGGACGGATGAAATGATGCTCGTCGGCAATCTCCGCCGTTTCTGTGCGACGCGGATCGAATACCACGAAACGCCCGCCGCGCTGCCGCAACAACTTCAGTCGTTCCTTGAAATTCGGCGCTGTCATCACGCTGCCATTCGATGCCAGCGGATTCGCGCCCAGGCAGAGGAAATATTGCGTACGATCTATATCCGGAATGGGAAAATTGGCGAAGTGCCCAAACACTTCCAAACAAGCCAACATGTGCGGCAACTGATCGCAGGAAGTAGCGGAAAAGCGCGAGCGGGTATTCAATGCTTTGATGAACGGCGCCAGCATCAGCAGCGCGCCATGATTATGAGCCGTGGGATTACCCACATACAGGCCCATTGCATTATTGCCATGCTGGTTCTGAACTGAGCGAATGCGCGCCGCCACTTCATCCAGCGCCTGAGGCCAACCGATTTCCTGCCACTGTCCATTCACTTTCTTCAGCGGCTTGCGCAGACGATCCGGATCTTCCTGCAAATCCTGCAACGCCACACCTTTGGGACAAATATGCCCCTGGCTCAGCGGGTCATTCACATCGCCTTTGATCGACAAAATCTGACCATCGCGATGACGGATTTCCAACCCACAACTGGCTTCACAAATATTGCATGTACGGTAGTGAACTTGAATGTTGCCGTCCTGAGTGGCGGTCTGCATGGCCGTTTTCCCCTGTGTTTGCGATCGACTCTCTGCGTGAAAGAGTCAGCTGTCCGGGAGCCAGGCACAATTGCAAAATGCGCCAAACGTGCAATGGTTTTGGTCACTGATCAGAAAGCAGCGCTTGAACTTGGGGGATTAACTTGAGAGAGCGTGCGTACGGTGCCGACGCCTATTGCAAGCGCGGCACCGCAGGCTAACGGAAATTCGCGATAAGCAATCAGTAGGATTGGTGAGCGATGGTAACGACCATGCCTTCCATATCGTCGTTCACCGTAACCTGGCATGACAGGCGGGAATTGGGTTTGAAGTAATCGGTACTGGTCACAAGCTGATTTTCGTCTTCGCTGCGCTCGCCGGTTTTATCGAACCAGCTGCCTTCCAGGTATACGTGGCAGGTGGAGCAGGAACAAACGCCGCCGCAGACGGCTTCGATATCGCTGTACCCATTGTCCCGCAGCGCTTCCATCAGGGTTTCGCCGCTCTTGGCCTTCAGCGTGGAAACCTTCCCCGACAGATCGGTGACTTGAATGTTTGGCATGGTGCTTTACTCCCGCAATTCGAAATGAAAATGCCTTTGTTTTTGTTGGCTTTCCCGCTGCCTGCTCGCCCAGGATCACAATTGGCACAGGAAAAAAACGGATTTGGTGCTTGCGTCCGGAGTATACACCGTATACTTTATGCCCGACAAAAGCAAGTCCGAAGGCCAGGTCGCCACCACAGAAAAGCGTGACCCGAACGCACCGGTGCGGGCACAATAGGCGGCTGTCTTAAGTGCCGTTTCACGTATTGTTCAAGCAGTGTTTTGCAGAGGGAAAAAGAAGTCATGTCCACCCCCCAACCGATTTGCATCATCGTCGGCGCCAGTCATGCCGGCGCCCAGTTATCCACCAGCCTGCGCAAAGAGGGCTGGACCGGCCGCATCCTGGTACTCGGCGATGAAGCGCCCCTTCCCTATCACCGGCCGCCGCTGTCGAAAGCGCTGCTGACGAAAGAGAAAACCCCGGAACAGATCGAAATTTTCAAAGCCTCGGTGTACGAAAAAGCCGAAGTGGAATTCCGCCTGGGCGTGAGCGTGGAAAAAATCGACCGCGCCGCCAAAACCGTGCTGCTGAACAATGGCGAAGTACTTCCCTACGACAAACTGGCACTCTGTACCGGCGCTCGCGTGCGCAAACTGGAGATTCCCGGCGCCAACCTGAAAGGCGTGCACTACCTGCGCACCCTGGCCGACGCTGAAAAAATCCAGAGCGAAGTAAAACCCGGCGGCAATGCCGTGATCGTGGGTGGTGGATACATCGGTTTGGAAACCGCGGCGTCGCTGCGCAAACTGGGCATGGAAGTAACCGTGGTGGAAATGATGCACCGCGTGTTGGAGCGCGTTACCGCGCCAGAGCTGTCGGTTTATTACACCGATCTGCACCATCGCCACGGCATCAAAATTCTCACCGGCGCCCAGACCCTTGAATTGCGCGGCACCGATCGCGTGCAACAAGTGGTGTGCAGTGAAAACCGCATCCTGGACGCAGACCTGGTGATCGTCGGCATCGGCGTAATTCCCAATACCGAGCTGGCCGCAGACGCGGGTCTGGAAGTCAGCAATGGCGTGGTAGTGGATGAATTCGCGCAAACTACCGATCCCGATATCGTGGCGGCAGGCGATTGCACCAATCATCCCAACGATCTGCTGGGCTACCGCCTGCGGCTGGAATCCGTACCCAATGCGATGGAACAGGGCAAAGCGGCGGCGGCGTCTATCTGCGGCCTGAAAAAAGCCTACCATGCACTGCCCTGGTTCTGGTCCGACCAGTACAACGCCAAACTACAGATCGCTGGCATGAACCGAGGTTATGAGCGCGTGGTAATTCGCGGCACGCCGTCCACCGATAGCTTTGTCGCTTGGTATCTGAAAGGCAATCACGTATTAGCGGCAGACTGCATCAACAGTCCGAAGGATTTCATGACCGCGAAGAAGATTATCGCGCAGAACCTGACAGTACAGGACAGCGATCTGGCTGATACCAGCCTGGATCTGAGCACGTTGATTCCGAAAGACAGTCCTGCAACGCCCGCCTGAAAAGTGAAACCCGGCGCATCTGGATTTTCGGGTGCGCCGGCGCCGCTCAAAACACTCGCCTGATTACGCGAAAGCCGCTTCAATCCAATGACTGAACTCGCTGGCCAAATGCCACTGATGCCCACTAACGATCGACGGCAGTATCAGTAGAGGAAACTCAACCAAAAGTCTGACGCGGAAACCCCGACCCTCGTCGCGAAACTGATGACGCACCCCGCCAATGGCCAAGCCTTTGGCCGAACGAGCAACACCCGCGATCTGCAAGGGATAGTCCAGATCGATCGTAGAACGCAGACTGGAAAGATCGTCATAATCGATGAAGAAACGGGTCGCCGAAGGTGATCCGCCAGTGGTTTCGACAACCTCCTGCGCACCGCTTGGGCCAATGCGAAGAACATAGTGATCCGGCGTGCCAGCTAGCATGGCCGTTTCGTCATTGATGCGCCCGCGCTCATTGAACCAATCCACGAATTGCCGCGCAGCGCCGCCGTCAACAACCAGCTCAATCATACTGAAACGACGTGCTCCGAAAGACAGGCGCGCTGTCAGTGCCGCGAATTGATCCGATACAGCAAGTTCCAGACGCAAAAGATGCAGAATGCGATCTGGACCCAGCTCGAGTTTGCGCGCGAGCAGCTGCCTGTTCAGCGTCGGCACATCGCTCCCCAGCGGGGTGACTCCCAATTTTCTCAATACCACTTGCGCGCGACGGCGCTCCCAATCCAGCACCTGTCCACGCGGCACTTCCCGTCCGTCGATAAACGTCTGTATAGTGAGTTTCATACGGCACTCCTATTTCACGTATGGCACCGGCACGTGCCTCTTCAAAAACGCAATCTGGTCGCTGACATTCCGCTCGAACGCCTTGCCAAGATAAATCTCGAAATGTCCTTCGTCATATAATTTCACTTCGCCTTTCGGCGCTCGCGCTGCATGCTTCAATGTGGCTTTCGCCGGCGCTACACTGTCATGCTCGCACACGCAGAACAGAATCGGACATTGCACGTCTTTGGCCCAACGCCCCGGGCTGTGCAGCGGAATCTGCAATGCGATCCGTGCGGGCACCTGCGTGGGAATATCCTCAAGATCGTTTGAATACACCAGCGCGTAATAGCCATCCAGCGCATCTGCTGATGTCATCAACGCCGCCTCGCCCGGCTCCCCCACCGTCGGCACCCGCACCGGCGCCAAACCCAATTTCTCCGCCGCCAAATCCCGAAGCGCCAGCGCCGTAATCTTCGCATTGGTTTTCCAATTGATCGCCAGTGCAGACGCCGGCCCATCCGTAAACGGGCACTGGGAAATTGCCGCTGCAATACGCGAATCTTCCGCCGCAGTGATAATCGAATGCCCACCACCAAATGATGTACCCCACACAATTACCCGCTCGGGATCCACCTCCGGCAACGTGCGCGCAAACGTCACCGCCGCCCGCCAATCTGCCAACTGACTGGGAATATCCAACAGCTCGCGAGGCTGCCCCGTGCTGTCACCAAAATAGCGGTAATCAAACACCAGACAGGCGTAGCCTTCGGCACAGAAACGCTCCGCGAACGGAGCCAACCCCGCTTGCTTGATTCCACCCAACCCATGCGCCATCACCACAATCGGCAGCGACCGATCGGCAGAAGCGCCGCTGGGCCGATAGAACCAGGCATCACAGAACTCAGTACCGGAGGGAAAGCGCAGCGTGCTGCGCTCATGCGAAGCGGTGACATCGATCGGGGCAATGGTTGCTGACGACATTGAACAAGACTCTTAAATGGCATTCAAGAATCACAGGCTACCCGTCTTCTTGAATGTCTGTCAAGATAATCCCATGCCAAGCAATCGACGCGCCCAACCCGAGGCCGAAAAACGGGCCGAACTCATCTCCGCCGCCTGCGACTTGTTCGTGCAGGACGGCTACGACACCACCCCCATGAACCGGATCGCCCAAAAAGCCGGTGTCACCCCGAACACAATCTATTGGTATTTCAAGGACAAAGACGAACTGCTGCTAGCGGTGCTGGACACCGTTCTGCAGGAAGACCTGAAGGATTACAGCCTCGTGGCCCAATCCCCTTTGACGGACCAACTGATGTGGCTGGTAGAGCGCTTGAGCCGGGTGAGCACGCTGATGTCCACCCTGCACACCCGCATCCGGGTGTCGCCCGCCCTGGATGAATGGCATAACCGATTCCATGCTCTGATGGAGCAACTGCTGGTGGCACAGCTGCCCGGCCCGTTCCCGGTAGCAACCCGCGACGCGGAAATCCGGATCATCAGCTTTGCCTTGGAAGGCATGGTGTCGCATCAGGAAGAACCTGTAATGGTCAGGAAGATGTGCGAAGCGTTGGCGGCGCGCTGCATTGCGATTTCGCAGCACGCCCTGTAATGAATAATTTCGGAAATTAGCAATGGATAGGGAAGGCGTGGGAGTCGGGACTGGCGTTTGAGGACGACAGGGACGTACTCGTGGCGCGCTTCAAATGCCAGTCCCGACTCCCGCGCCGAACTCCAAACAATTGATCCACAATTAATTTCAACCGAATCTCATAATTTGCAACTCAATTGCAAATATAGTGCATATTTCTTATACTAACCCGTAAAATCACCCCAACAACAAGAACCTGAGGGACATCCCATGTCCGACCCCGCAGTAGCGGCCCTGCTGGAAAAAGTAACGCCGCTCGTCAACCGCCGCGTCGGCCCCTACAACGGCTGGAACCCCGTTACCCGCACCCAGATCTGGCAATGGTGCATGGCCATGGGCGACCAGAACCCGCTCTATTTGGACGACGCCTACCGCGCCTCCAATACCGAATTCACCGCCGCCGTCGCCCCGCCCACCATGATGCAAATGTGGACCATGCGCGCCGTCAACGGCGACCACGGCCCCGGTTCCACCCGCCAGAACCCGTACGAAATTCTGGCCATCATGGAACAGCACGGATTCGGCGGCGTCATGGCCGTCAGCTACGACCAAACCTTCCATCGTTATCTGCAGGAAGGCGACCAGGTCCATCACTACAGCACCATCATCAAAATCTCCGACCTGAAAACCACCGGCGTCGGCAAAGGCTTCTTCGTCACCGAAAAAGCCGAATACATGGATCAGAACAATGAAGTGTTTGCGGAAGCCCTGATCACCTACTTCCAATATCAAACACCACCGAAACAACCCGGCGCCAAAAAAGCCAGCGCGCCCGGCAAAATCAATCGCGTGCACCCGGTGGAAAATCAGGACACCGCGCATTACTGGCAAGGCCTGCGCGACGGCAAACTGCTGATCCAACGCTGCAAGAGCTGCAGCACGCTGCGTCACCCGCCGCAACCCATGTGCGAGAAATGCCAGTCGCTGCAGTGGGACACCATCGAATCCAGCGGCAAAGGCACGCTGTACACCTACACCGTCATGCATTATCCAGAAATTCCGCCGTTCGATTATCCCAATGTCATCGTACTGGTGGATCTACACGAAGGCGTGCGCCTGGCATCACAACTGGTGAACTGCAAACCCGACGCTATGCATATCGGCATGGCCGTGGAAATGAAAATCACAGAAGTGCAGGACGGCATGTCCCTGCCTCTGTTCCACCCGGTTGCAGGAGCCTGAGCCATGACTGCATTCACCAATCTCACTGCAACACAAGTGAATGTCGGCGACAGCCTGCCGGAATTCAAACTGCCGATCACCGCGCGCCTGGTGGTATCGTCCGCCATCGCCACCCAGGATTTTCAGGACGTGCATCACGACAAGGCTGCCGCCATCGAAAAAGGTACGCCGGATATTTTCATGAACATCCTGACCACCAACGGTTTCGTCGGACGCTATCTTACCGACTGGGCCGGCCCTGGCAGCCGTATCAAAAAAATCCGTTTCAGTTTGGGCGCACCGAATTATCCGGGCGACACCATGACCATGACCGGCGAAGTGAAAGAGCTGACCCAGGAAAATGGCCACACGTTGGCCCACCTGGAATTTCGCGGCAGGAACGGCATGGGCAACCACGTTAGCGGCAGTGCCATCGTGCAATTGGCTGCTGGTGCAGGAGAATCGAA
>DATLII010000250.1:0-5594 GCA_035539495.1 Dongiaceae bacterium | reverse complement strand
GTAGTAGCCCTCAATGAACTCGCCGTTCTCGTCGAATAGAAAACATCGGTCAAAATCACCATCCCATGCAATACCCATGTCGGCACCATGAGATCGAACTGGCGCACCCGTATCGTCACGCTTTTCTGGCAATAGGGGATTGGGGATACCGTTAGGGAAAGTGCCATCCGGCGCATGATGGATCTTGATGAATTCCACCGGCACACCGCGATACTGAAATTGCTGCTCAATCGCATCGATGACGTGGCCGGCAGCGCCATTACCCGCATTCACTACCAGCTTCAGCGGTTTGATGTTGCGTAGATCGATGTACGTCAACAGATGCTCAACATAAGGCTCAAGAATGCTGCGGGAAGACAGGCTGCCTTTGCGGTTCGCCGCTGGGAAGTCACCTGTCTCCGCCAACGCACGAACATCATTGAGGCCAGAGTCGCCACTGAGGGGCTGCGAACCAGCACGCACCAGCTTCATGCCGTTATAGTCGATAGGATTATGGCTGGCGGTGACACAAATGCCGCCGTCCGCCTGCAGGTAAGGCGTGGCGAAATAAATTTCTTCCGTGCCACACAATCCGATATCAATCACGTCAGCACCCGCATCCATCAAGCCGTCGGCCAGCGCCAGCTTGAGCTCGTTGCTGGTGAGCCGCACATCACCGCCTACCACTACTGTTTTCGCCGCGAAAAGCTGACCAAACGCGCGCCCAATACGATAGGCCACGTCGGTATTCAGCTCCTCGCCCAGCTTGCCGCGAATGTCGTAAGCCTTGAAGCAGGTCAGTTTCGTCATCGAATTACTTCCTTTTTAGAACGCGACCCGATCAGGCCCGACCATACTTGTCTTCGAAGCGGACGATATCGTCCTCTCCCATATAGGCACCCGATTGCACCTCGATCATTTCCAGAGGAATCTTGCCGGGATTTTCCAAGGCGTGGACCGTGCCTAGCGGAATGTAGGTGCTCTGATTTTCGGTGACGAGATAATGTTCTTCGCCACGGGTGACGCGGGCGGTGCCCGATACAACGATCCAGTGTTCCGCTCGGTGATGATGCATCTGCACCGACAGTTTGGCGCCGGGATTGACCGTGATGCGTTTAACCTGGAAGCGATCGCCCATGTCAATGGAATCGTATTTACCCCAGGGGCGGTACACCTCGCGGTGAATTTTATATTCACTGCGACCTTCCTGTTTCAACTGGTCAACGATTTTCTTCACGTCCTGAATCTGATTTTTGTCGGCCACCAGCACGGCATCCGGCGTATCGATCACCACCAGATTGTCCACGCCCAACGTCGCCAGCAAGCGGTGACCGGACTGCAGATAACTGTTGGAAGTAGCGCGGGTGATCACGTCACCTTTCACGACATTACCGGATGCGTCTTTGGATTCCAGCGCCCACAGCGCCGACCACGAACCCACGTCACTCCAACCGGCACTCAAGGGCACCATGATAGCGTTGGCGGTTTTTTCCATTACGGCGTAATCGATGGAATCATCCGGACATTCACTGAAGGCATCTTTATCAATACGGATGAAATCCAGATCGTGCTTGGCTCCTGCCAACGCCGCACGACAGGCATCTGCAATGGCCTTGTTGTGGGTTTCCAGTTCCTCCATATACGTAGAGGCCTTGAACACGAACATGCCGCTGTTCCAGAAGTACTCGCCCGATTCCAGATAGCGGGTGGCCGTCGCCAGATCGGGTTTTTCAACGAAACGCTGAATGCGTCGACCGTTGCCGCTGCCGTTTTCCAATGTAACCGCAGCACCGCCGTTGATGTAGCCATAACCGGTTTCCGGCAGCGTTGGCTGAATACCAAAGGTCACCAGGAAATCCCGCGCGGCATAATGGGCCGCTTCCCGCGCGGCGGTGCGGAAAAGGTCCGGCTGCTGGAAGGCATGATCCGCAGGCAATATCAGCAAGGGCTGATCGGATAGAGTTGCCAATGCATGGATGGCCGCCAGCGCAATAGCAGGGGCGGTATTGCGACCGAACGGCTCCAACAGGATGGCGGCGGGTTTCACGCCAATTTGCCGCAATTGCTCGGCGACCAGGAAGCGGTGATCTTCGTTGCAGACGATGATGGGATTCTGCATGTCCAACCCCTGCAGGCGCAGCAAGGTTTGTTGCAGCAAGCTGTGGTCGCCCATCAATGCAAGAAACTGCTTCGGATACAGGGCGCGGGATTGGGGCCACAGGCGAGAACCGGAACCCCCGGCCAGGATGACTGGGATCATTGAGCTTCCTTTCGCTTCTACACATGACATAAGGATGACAGCGCCGCACCGGATGGTGCCGGAGGCTGGCGCCAAAGCGCACAATCTTAGCAGAATTCGGTCGGTCTTGGGGTTCTCAGGTCGCCGCTGGAACCCCGACATCGCCCAAGCCAGGCTTGAGCCGGCCCACTGCCTCGGAAATGGTACAAAAGGTCACATCGGCCTGCTCCGACAGGAAGGCCACCACATTGCGGATGCTGCCAAACAGGTCATCCCGATCACTGTGATCGAGGGTGTATTCATTCCGCCCCGGCAACAGCGTAGAGCTGTGTAAAAACAGGTGCATAACGGGATGATCATCCGCCAGCCCTGCAGCGACCAAGGCCTTCATATCGGCCGCGGTTGCCAATTCGGGGCTCAGGTAAATCTTGCGCAAGGCATGGGTCCGCCAGGCCACTCCCACCGGACGCAGAGGCCTCAAGGCTGGGCTCGACAACAGCCGATGCACCCTCCCCCAAAACGGGAAACCCACCCGGTTGAAGCCAGCGGTCACTGGCAGCTCGAACAGGGCACGCTGGGCGCCTGACACATCCGGATTGCTGAAGTCGGGCCAATAGGGGCGATCACTGGCATCCAGACAGGAAAAATACTCGTTGGCGTAATAGGGATAGATGCTGGAATCCACTTTGTAGCCGGCCTGGGCCAGAATCTGCAATACCGCACCATTGATGCCCCAGCGGCCAGTGCGAAACACCGTGGGCGTAACGCCAATCTGACGCTGGATCACCGCCGTGAGCTCAGCCAATTTGCGTTGCACCAGATCAGGGGGCAAGTTGACCACGTGGGATTCGAATTCGGTGTTTGCGCCTTCGAAAGGCGGCGTACACCAGGGATGCAGATGCGCACCAATTTCGGCCTTGCCGGACTGCGCAATGTTGCGCAGGATCGCAGCCGACTCAGCATGCGCCGCTACCGGATAATCCACCAGATACGTGGGACGAACCTGCAGCGACACGCAAAATTCCTGGAATGCCGGCAGACAACCCACGTTCTCGACAGAACAATTTTCCTGTGGGAAGTCGCCGCTCCAGTCGAACTCTTCCTCAGTATCCACCGAGAGGACGAAGAGCACTTGCTTACGAGCCAGCTGCTTGCGCATTATCGGGTGTTACCCACCATGTCGCGGAACAGGTCAGTGTATTCCTTTGCCATTCGGGCACCGGAAAAATGATTCCACACGAAATCCCGTGCGTTGTCGACAATACGCCGGGACAAGTCGGGCTCGAACAGCAGCCGTTCCCATTGTTCAGCCAGGGCCTGCTTTTCACCCAGCGGCGCCAACACACCCGTCTTATCATGAATAACCAGCTGATCGATGCCCGGAATCGCATAGGCAGCCACCGGCACGCCCATCGCCATGGTTTCCATTAGACAGCGCGGAATCCCTTCCAGGGTTGAGGTCATGACAAACAGATCGAAACTCTGCAACCATTCCAATCGATCATTTCGAAACCCGAGAAACTCGATGGCGGGGCGCGATGCCAGTTTCTGCGTGTACTGTTCCAGCTCCTTGCGCTGATCGCCGTCACCCAACAGCTTGAGCTCCAGGTTGCCGTGTTTCTGCTGCAGGCCATCGAAGATATCCAACAGGTCGAAAATATTCTTGCGGCTGATCATCTGCCCGATGAAACCTACACGCTTGAGCGTTTTACTTTGCAGCACCGCGTTGGAAGCAGCATTGCGGCGCTGGCCGTCCACTTCGTCCAGGTCCACACCATTCTGCACATAGCGCACCTTTTGCGAACGCACGCCGATTTTCGCCACGTCCTCACACAGCTGCTCCGACAATGGCGCCACCACATCGCACCACTTCAGAAATTGATTGCCCAGGCCAATGTAGGCGCGCAGCTTCCAGTCTTCGGCATTTTCGAAACCGTGGGGCGTGGCGACGATTTTGATGCCAGTGAGGCGGGCTGCAATCAGCCCCAAAATGTCGGACTTGTAGCCATGCGTGTGAATGATGTCGTAACCCTCGGCACGAATCAGCGCGCACAAACGCGAGATACCGCCCAAATCAAATCGACCCTGCATGGGCACCCGATGCACTTTCTTCCCCAATGCCTGATATTGACGGGCCACTTCCAGTTCCGCCATGCCTGGCTCCACCGTGACGGCCAGATCGCACTGCACCACTGCATCGTCCAGATTT
Organism: Dongiaceae bacterium; assembly: GCA_035539495.1. Lineage (GTDB taxonomy): Bacteria > Pseudomonadota > Gammaproteobacteria > Pseudomonadales > Ketobacteraceae > Ch67. Next base: position 1,167 of record DATLII010000250.1, on the reverse strand, counting down.
TTAGCGAGCGTAAGAATCCAACGCTCGGCGCCATAAAAACCGGTTGGGCAGATGAATTGGAGGACTTTCAGCGGTTTGTGCATGGAATCAATGCCTGGTAATTCAAATCGGAATGGCCCGAAACAAGCCAGTGAACGTGCCGATGATCCGTGCAGGAAAATACAGCAGATAAAAATGCAGAATATGGGAAAACGCGATAGAACCCCGCGCCAATCGGTGCAGGCGGACGCTGTACAGCATAACGGGCAACAGCGCCAATCCCAGCGCCAACAACAAAGCAGGAATGGACAGTAGAAACAGCGAAATCAGCGCGCACAGCGCAAAAAAAGCAATCCACAACGGCACCAAAAAACTCGGCAGCTCGCTCAGCGGAATTTTTCGCCCCTGAATGGATTGCAGGTTGGATTGGCCGCGCCAGATTTCCTTGCGATACATTTCGTCGTACCGCTTGTCCTCGCCCAAGTGCACATAGTGGGAACGAGAGGAATAATACAGACGCCCCAGACCGTGGACGCGATCGGTGAAGTAGTAGTCTTCGCAGGTGACCAGATGCTCTGGAAAACCACCCACGGCCTCAAAAGTGCTGCGTCGCAGAAACAGATTGCGGCCCGGCAGAAAACGCACATCGGCGTCAGTCACAGCGTTACTCAGCACCGTGCGGATTTTTTCCAGTGGCGGCGCATCGTCCGCACAACGTTGCACCGCACTGACCAACACCCGCGTCGGATCGGCATTCAATTCCGCCAACATACTGGCTACCCAGTCCGGTGCAATTTCGACATCGGCATCCAGAAATGCCAGGTATTCACCGCGGGCCTGCTGCACACCCAGATTGCGCAAGCGCGAAATCGTGTCCTGCTCCGGCCGATGCAGGGTGGTGACCTGCAATTGCGCCGGCAGCGGCAAGGTATCGGATTCCAGAACGGGATTCTGGGTGACCAGGATGACTTCGATCTGCGCCGCATCCGCCTGCTGCCGCGCGATGGACTGCAGAGTCTGCCGCAGCATCGTCTCACGGCCTTTGTGCGGAATGATGAAGGAAATCAATGGTCGTTCGCTGGCCATAGTTTGTAAGCTTGGGCTCGTCAGATCGAATTCGTCGAATTGGGTTGATTAATGCGAAGCGCAAATCAGATAAATGCGGGTAAACACTTGAACATATTAGCT
>DATLII010000249.1:0-16066 GCA_035539495.1 Dongiaceae bacterium | reverse complement strand
CTGGCCTGGTGGTGGCACGGTTTCCAGATAGCCGCTGATATAGCTGGCCGCCAGCCCCATGCTGCGCAGGCAGGCAATGCCCAGGTGGGCGAAGTCCTGACACACGCCGCGCTTCTGGGCCAGCACGGTGGTGAGCGGGGTGCTGATGGTGGTGGCGCTGGGGTCGTATTTGAAATCGGTGTTGATGCGTTGCATCAGATCCATCGCCGCTTCCAATACCGGGCGCTGGGGCTCGAAGGACTTCTCGGCGTAGGCCCTCACCGCATCCAACGGCGGAATCAGGGGCGATGGCAGCATGAATTCCCGCACCGTCAACAGATCCGTGCGAGTCGTGGTGCGCAGGCTGTCGCGCACGTGTTCCCAGGGGCAGTCGGCGCTGAACAGGAACTGGCGCGAAGGGTCCAGCACCTGCACGTCGCTGTACACCGTGACCGTTAACTCCCTGTGCGGCTGCAGAATATCGAAGGCGGTGACCTGGTTGCCGAAGTAGTCGAACCGCTTGTGCACCGAATCGGGAGCCGGGTGAATCACGAACCGATTGCGCGCACAGGTTTGGTGCGTGTTGTTCAGCGGCGACATCCGGGCCTCGTTGAAGCAGAGGGAAACCGGGCTGGTGTACTGGTATTGGGTGGTGTGTTTGACGCGAAATTTCATACCGACAGATCCATGCGGGTGGGCGCCAGCTGGCGTGCGCTTTCGGTGTGGCTGAAGTATTTCTGGGTCAGCAGGGCGGACGCCTTGGCCAGGCGCCGCTCGACGTTATCCAGCAGTTTGCCCAGATGGACCCGGGTGCCGGTTTCCTCGCTGACACGGCCCAGCTTTTCCACTTCCGCCAGCTTGATGTCGGTGCTGGCTTTCAAAATCAAACGCTGTTCGCGGCTCAATTGGTGAGCCGGCAGGTTTCTCTGTACCGGGGGCAGTTGCGCCATCAGTTGGCCGATCTGTTCCACCTGATACGCCAGCGAGCGCGGATACTGGTGATCCAGCAACAGCAGATCCAGCACCGTGTACACATGCTGCAGCGCGCGATAACGGCGACGGTGCGTGATCAAACTGGCCTGGTTCACCAGCACGGATTCCAGCATCAAGTGTTCCACCACATCGCCCTCGGGTTGCAGCAGGCAAGTGCGCAACAACGTGATCTGCTGCAGGCAGCGTTCGACTCGACGGCCGATGCTCAGCAGGAACCAGCCGGCATCGTGCGGCATGCTTTCCTGGTTCTGGCCGAAGATCGCCATCAGCGAGCCGATCAGGCTGTCCAGTTCGTTTTGCAGCAAACCGAAATCCTCGGCGTTGCCCGCCAGGTACTGAATGTTTTCGTCGATGTCATCGATCAGACGCCAGGTGTCCACCGACCACAGATCCCGCACGTTGTAGGCACTCTGCATGAAGGAATCCAGCGTGCTGATCAGGCTGCAGCGTTGTGTGCGATCCAGTGCCATCTGCAGAATTTTCTCGCGCGGGTTGGCGAGGGATTCTTTGGATTCGTCGCCAATGAAGCCGGGATAAATCGAGGTGAAGTGGGTGAGGGTGATCAGCATCTGCGTCAGCACCATCATGTCGGATTCGTCGCGGTAGTCGTCATAGTCCGCCAGCTTGCCGATCACCGTGCGCAGCAAACGCAGAATGCCTTCGGCGCGTTCGGCATAGCGGCCCACCCAGAACAGGTTTTCGCCGGAGCGGGAGGGCAGCGAGCCTTCGCTGCTCACCAGACTTTCCATCTGGCGCACGGTGGGCCACAGGCTGACCTGGTGCACCGGTTTATCCGCCAGAATCCAGGTGTCTTTCGACAAACCGCCGGACTGGTTGGAAATAAACAGGCTGTCAGAATCCGGCGCCACCCGCGACAGACCGCCGGGCATTACGTCGTAATCGCCCTGATGCGCGGTGACAAATGCACGCAGCAACACCCGACGCGGCACGATGGCGGCGTCCCGCAGTGATGGCGCGGTGGAGCAGGTCAGTAATTCCTGGCCTACGTACAAATAAGGCATTGCTTTGATGCGGGCCTTCAATTCCTTGCGCTGGGCTTCACTCAACAGCGGACCGAAAATCGAAGGCTGACGCCGGTCGATGGTTTTCACCACCAGCTCCGGCAGGTTTTCCAACACGTATTCCAGTTCTTTGGGCTGACCGCACCACCAGGTCGCGGCGGAGGGCAGCAGAATGTCTTCGCCCAGCCAGTGTTTGGCGATGTTGGGCAGGAACGGCATGATGCCGGGGCTTTCCAGCAGGCTCGATCCCAGCGGGTTGGCGATGATCACGTTGCCCAGCCGCGCCGCCTGCAACAAGCCCGGCACACCCAGATGGGAATCCTCGCGCAGTTCCAGTGGATCGCAGAAATTGTCGTCTACGCGCCGCACGATGATGTCGACTTTTTTCAAACCGTCGAGGGATTTCAGCCAGACTTTGCCGTCGCGCACGGTGAGGTCGTCACCCTGCACCAGGCTGTAACCGAGATAGGACGCCAGATACGCATGTTCAAAATAGGTTTCGTTGCGCGGACCCGGTGTCAGGATCACCACGCGCGGTTCTTCCTCATAATTGGGTAGCAGGCTGGCCAGGGTGGCGCGCAAATTACGGAAGAAGATCGACAGCCGGTGCACTTGGGTGCGACGGAATTCGTCCGCCATCACCCGGGTCATGGCCATGCGGGTTTCCAACGCATAGCCCGCACCGGACGGTGCCTGGGTGCGATCGCCAATCACCCACATGCGATTGTCGGGGCCACGCGCCAGGTCAGCGGCGTACAACAGCAGTTGCGGCAGATTTTCCTGCGGCACCTGATCGCAGGGACGCAAAAAACCCTGGTGCGCGTAAATCAATTCCGGCGGCAGCAGGCCCTCGCGAATCAGGCGACGCGGGCCATACAGATCGCGGTACACCATATCCAGCAGACGCGCGCGCTGTTTCAGGCCCACGCTGATGGCGGCCCAATCTGTGGATTTGATCAGTAACGGAATCGGATCCAACTGCCAGGTACGTTGCTGGCCCTTGGGATCGTTGTAGATGTTGTAGGTAACGCCGTTTTCCCGCAGCAGACGCCGCGCTTCGGTGCGACGCCGTTCCAGTTCGTCGCCACCCAATTCCTGCAGGTCGCGCATCAAACGGCGCCATTGTGGATTCACCGTGGCGGGTTCGGCGTCCCACATTTCGTCGTAGCCGTCTAACGCTTTGGGGTATTCCGCCAGCAGCTGTTCCAGTTCCGCTGGAACAGCCGGCGTTGCCACCGTCGCTTGTGATTGTGATTGCGACTGCTTGAGTGTGGAGTCAGTGGTCATGCCCGGTATGCCCAGATTCCTGCTTATTCAACGATTTCTGCCGATGCCAGGCTTTTGAGTATAACACTCAGGGCGTGCGCAACGGCCTGCGCAAGTCGAGCGTGTAGGGATACTCGCGGTTGGTTTCTTCCGGCGGTGGCGCCATGGGGCCGGGTGGGTTGCCGTAGGGATAGAAACGGTCGCCGCTGTGCAGGTACGGCCGCACCTCCGGCGGCAGCGCCAGCGGACCCTGGGTGTGGCCGTAACCCCAGAAACGGCTGATGCGGCGGCCTTCGGCCTCATAAGCGTTCACCGGGAAGGTGTCGTAGCTGCGACCGCCGGCATGGTGCACATGATAGGTGCAGCCACCGACGGAACGGCCATTGAACGTATCGATGAGGTCGAATACCAGCGGCGAGTGAATACCGATGGTGGGGTGCAGCGCCGATGACGGCTGCCAGGCCCGGTACCGCACCCCGGCCACGTATTCCCCATGCACGCCGGTATTGCGCAGGGGTACGGTGCGACCATTGCAGGCCAGCACATAGCGGCCTTCGCTGAGCCCGCTCAACTTCACCTGCATGCGTTCCAGCGACGAATCGACAAACCGCGCAGTGCCGAAGCGCGTCACCTCTTCGCCCATCACGTTCCAGGGTTCGATGGCGGTCTGCAGTTCGATCTGGATATCGCGGATTTTCACGCGGCCGTAATGCGGGAAGCGGAATTCCAGGAACGGCGCCAGCCATTCGGCACGGAACGGATAACCCTGCTGCTGCATGAATTCGCACACATTGTTCAAATCGTCCATCACGTAGTGCGGCAACAGGAAGCGGTCGTGCAGCTCAGTACCCCAGCGCACCAGACGATGCTGGTAGGGCTGCTTCCAGAACATGGCCACCAACGTGCGCAGCAACAGCATCTGCACCAGACTCATGTGCGCATGGGGCGGCATTTCAAACGCGCGGAATTCCAGCAGGCCCAGACGACCCGCCGCAGAATCCGGCGAGTACAGTTTGTCGATGCAAAATTCAGAACGGTGGGTGTTGCCGGAAATATCCACCAGCAAATTGCGCAGCAGGCGATCCACCAGCCAGGGCTGCACCACTTCGCCCGTTGGCATCTGGCCGAAGGCAATCTCCAGCTCGTACAGACTTTCGCTGCGGCCCTCATCGACGCGGGGCGCCTGCGATGTCGGTCCAATGAACAAACCGGAGAACAGATACGACAAACCCGGATGATGCTGCCAGAACGTAATCAGGCTGCGCAGCACGTCGGGCCGCCGCAACATGGGCGAATCCGCTGGCGTGGCGCCACCCATGGTGACGTGGTTGCCGCCGCCGGTGCCGGCATGACGGCCGTCGACCATGAATTTCTCCGTACCCAGGCGCGACTTGCGCGCGATGTCGTACAGATCCAGCGTGTTCTGCTGCAATTGCTTCCAGGTGTGGGCGGGGTGGATGTTCACTTCGATCACGCCCGGGTCCGGCGTCACCGCGAATTTTTCCAGACGCAGATCCTTGGGTGGATCGTAACCTTCCAGCACCACCGGCATGCTCAGTTTGGCGGCGGTGGATTCGATGGCATTGATCAGCAGGGCGAATTGATCTGCATTCGACAACGGCGGCAGGAACACATACAGCACACCATTGCGCGGCTCTATGCACAGCGCAGTCTGGATGAATTGTTCCTTTTCATTCCTCTCTTTTTCTTCCGCGCTGGCACTGTCTTCAGCATCATTGGCGGCGCCGCTGGCTTCGATCGGCGCCAGGCTGGGCGGGAAATACGGCAGCGCACTGGCTTCTTCGAACAGACTCACAGGCTGATGCTGTTCGCGCCGCGCTGGCGGCAGCCAATGAATCACTTCCAACGGCAAACGCATACCCAAAGCCGAATCACCGGGCACCAGATGCAAATGACCGCGACGGAACGTCCAGGTACAACTGTGCCAGGCGCGGCTGTACCAATCCCAGTTCATTGGCAGCACATAGCCGATCGGCTGATCCAGGCCCCGCTGCAAATGCGCCAACAACCGTTTGCGCTCCGCATCCAGTTTCAAATCTTTTTTGGTGGGATCGAAATCCGCCGGCAGATTGCCTTCCTGCCACAGGTAATACAGCGCATCTTCATACGCAGGCAGTGCAAAGCGGTTCGGCAATTTCAGTTCGTGACACAACTGGTGCATGAACTGCCGTGCATTGTGCACGTTGAAATTGTAATTGTGATTGGGATCCGCCATCAGCACCGGATTGTGCCACAGCGGATTGCCATCCTTGCGCCAGTAACAGGCATATTGCCAACGCGGCAACGGCTCGCCCGGATACCATTTGCCCTGGCCGTAATGCTTCACGCCGCCGGGCGCAAAATGCTTCTGCATGTTCAGAAACAGGCTGTGCGCAAGTTTGCGTTTATTGGGGCTGTCGGCGGTGGTGTTCCACTCGGCACCTTCCATGTCATCGATGGACACGAAGGTAGGTTCGCCGCCCATGGTCAGACGTACATCGTTGTTCACAAGGTCCTCGTCCACCTGATTGCCCAGCGCCTGAACGTGCTGCCACTGTTCTTCGGTGTAGGGTTTGGTGACGCGGGGATCTTCCAGAATACGATCGACCCGGTTGTCGAATTCAAATTCCACTTCGCACTTGCCGGTAGCGCCAGTCACCGGCGCAGCGCTCACCGGATCGGGTGTGCACGCCAGCGGAATATGGCCTTCGCCGGCGAACAAGCCTGACGTGGGATCCAGCCCGATCCAGCCGGCGCCTGGCACATACACTTCACACCAGGCATGCAGATCGGTGAAATCCGCGTGCGGGCCGCTGGGGCCATCGAGGGATTCGATATCCGGTTTCAACTGCACCAAATAGCCCGACACAAACCGCGCCGCCAGGCCCAAATGCCGCAACACCTGCACCAGCACGTACGAAGAATCACGGCAGGAACCAACGCGGCTGGTCAGCGTTTCCTCACAGGTTTGCACGCCCGGTTCCATGCGAATGCTGTAGGCCACGTGTTTGAACAGCGCCTGATTCACTTCCACCAGGAAGTTGACGATGTTGCGCGAAGTGCGGTCCACGGTGCCGAGCCAGTCCAGCAACAAGGGCCCTGATTCCTTGACTTCCAGATAGGGCACCAGCTCCTTCGCCAGTTGCTCTTCGTATTCGAACGGAAAGTTATCCGCGTACTCTTCCACGAAGAAATCAAACGGGTTGATCACCTTCAGATCGGCGATCACTTCCACATCGATCTGCAATTCGCGGGACGGCTCGGGGAATACCACCCGGGCCATGAAATTACCGAATGGATCCTGCTGCCAGTTGATGAAATGGTTGTCTGGTTTGATGGTGAGCGAGTAACCCTCGATGGGCGTGCGGCTGTGCACGGCCGGCCGCAGACGGAACACATGAGGGAACAACTGCACCGCGCGATCATAGGAATAACGGGTGTGATGGCGGATGGCAACTTTGATGGACATAGGCAACCTTATGTATTCGGGTTTCGCAGGACCATAGCGCATTTGGCGGTTCAGGTCGCGTGCCACGTAGGGACTGGGTTGCAGCGCAAGTTCTGTGCCACGACGCAGCACGATGTAGACAGGCGTGAAATGCGGAGATGGAATGGAAGATGCGCCAGAACCGGGCAATGCCAAATCAGTGGCGCACTGATGCAGGGCTGGCGCGACGGATCAGGCCAGAATACGATCCTTTTTAAACGTTACCTTTTAATGATGTCAAAACTAGTACCGCCACAAGATGCCTACGCCAAGCTCGCGGCCACGGTTGGGCATACCTTCTTTCATACGATTGCCCTGGCCACCGGTTTCGATGTCGGTGTCCATCAGATTCTTGCCTTGCAGCCACCACTGTACGCCGTTGTCCAGATCGAACAGCAGTTTTCCCGTCAGTTGCCAGTAAGGATCCAGTTCCAGCACTTGATTGGGCACCACCGTCAGCATCGCCCGCTCGCCGTGATGAACAGCAGCCAGATTCAGGTTCCAGTTGGCGTGGCTGTAATTCACCATCAGCGAGCCCAGATCGTCGGCCTCGCGGAAGGCGGAATCCGGCAGATCGGTGTAACGGGTCCAGGTGGCACGCAATTGCAGTGGCTTGATGGGCTGCCAGCGCGCTGCCAACTCGAAGCCCTCGCTGGATTCTTCATCCACGTTGGCGTAAGTGCGAACATTACCCGACTGCACGATCACGATCGGGTCGATGTATTGATTATGGAACCAGCCGATGGAGGCAATTTGGGAACCGCCATCATAGAGCCAGATCGCATCCCAGGTTTTCACGATTTCATGTTCCAGGTCGGGATTGCCAATCGCCCGCGTGTTGTTCTGCAGTGTCATCTCGAACAGCGACGGCGCGCGGAAGGCTTCTGCATATAGCAATTTCAAACTGTTCTGCTCAGTCAGTTGGTGCACCAGCGCAACGCGGGGTGAAGTGCGGTTGGCCACGTCACTGTAATCGTCGTGCCGCAGCGACAGTGTCAGTTTGGTGGCCTCCGCCAGTTGCTGCTGGTATTGCAGATACGCGCCCAACACGCGGCGGGTTTGCTCAGTGGTAAACGGCAGCTCGAAGTCGATACCGTCGAAATGTTGAATCGGGAACTGCCGCCCAATCAATTGCAGCATGTTGTAATTGGTGATTTGGCGCGAGAGATCATCGCACTCCTCACGCCAGTCGGCACCGAATTGCACGCTGTACCACTCGCTGGGCGACCAGTCGTTTTTCCAGTACGCCTCCCAGACGGTTGACTGCGCTTTGCTTTGGGCGATCAGCGGCTCGGTACTCTGTGGCGTGCTGATGCTGTACAAGGCGCCTTCCGCCGTGCCCTGCACCCAGGCTTCGGTTTCGCGGCGCTGCCAACCTGCTAACAGGCGCGAGCTGCCGTTTTCCAACCAGTGCAACTGCTGCTCCACATGCACCGACATATAGTCCGCGTCGAAATCGTTGTAATCATCCGCAACGGTTTCGGCGTAATAAAAATCTTCGGCGTGACGTTGCTGGTATTCTGCGCTGATGCGGGTATCGGCGCTGGCCAACACAGCGCTGGCGTCCAGGTTGCGGATGGGGTCACCGGTGTCGACGCGGCCCGTGGAAAACGAATCTGCCACAGTGTAATCATCGCCGTTATCTTTTTCGGCTCGCACGAAGCCATCCAGTTGCCAATTGTTCCAACTCTGATGACCCAGGCCATGCAGGTGAACGCGATCATTACTGCCTGCCAACGCAGCCACTTCATTTTGACCACGCCGGGTGATGATGTTGATCACGGCGGTAAAGGCATTCTCGCCATACAACGCGGAGCCAGGGCCGCGCACCACTTCAAGCCGTTCAATACGTTCCAGTGGAAAATAATCCAGCTGGTTACTGGCACCGCCGCCACGCGGCTCATTCCGTGGTACACCGTCCACCAACACCAGAATTTCCCGTGAACTGGTGGAATTGGTGCGCCCGCGAGAAACCGCACTGAAAGGACCATCGGGGCTGCGCGTCACCGCCATGCCGGGCATAAGATTCAGCAGTTCGTGCAGATAATCGAAACCGGTGCGCTGGATTTCCTCGTGACTGAAAACCGAAATGGCGGCGGGTGTGCGATTAACGGATTCCGGCGTCAACGTCGGGCTGCTCACCGGCACGTTCATCAACTGCTCCAGCGACAGGCCCAGCAGTGCTTCCATTTCTTCCGCGATGACGCCAGGCGTTACGCTGGTCAATAGCAGGCCCGCACCGGCAACAAGCAGAGCCCGGCGCCTACGCAGCCAATGACTTCCCAGCGCTTTCCCCATCAATGCACCAACCCACCACCTCGCCGCAGGAATTCGTCCAGCGGTCCTGCTGCCAATGGTTTCGAATAAAAAAAGCCTTGTACCAGATCACAGCCTTCCTGACCCAGCCGCAGCAATTGCTCCTGGTTTTCCACACCTTCTGCCAATACCAGCAAACCCAGATCGTGCCCCAGGCGAATGACATTGCGCACAATCGCCAAATCACCGGCGTTGGTGTCCATGCCTTGCACAAACGATTGATCGATCTTGATGCGCGATACCGGAAACCGTTTCAAATAGCTCAATGACGAATAGCCAGTGCCGAAATCGTCCAGCGAAATGTGGAAGCCCTTGTCGCGCAGTTGTTTCATCGCGTTGATAGCATCGTTCACATTGCGCATCACGGCGGACTCCGTGATTTCCAGATCGATGTTTTCCGCGTTCAGTTGCAGGCTATCCAACAACTGCAGCAGAAAATCCGCCAGATTGGGTTGATACAACTGCACGGCCGACAAATTAACAGCCGTAGTCATGCGGCCATGCTGACTTTGCCAGTTTGCCGCCTGTCGAAACGCCGTTTCCACCACCCAACGCCCCAGCTCCGGCATCAAGCCGTGATTTTCCGCGATGGGTACAAATACCGCCGGTGATAAGGCGCCGTTATCAAAACCAGGCCAGCGTAGCAGCGCTTCCACACCGGCCACGCTGCTATCAAACAACGCAATCTGCGGTTGGTAGTGCAACTGCAGTGCATCGTGACTAATGGCTTCCCGCAGCTTTTCCGCCACCTGATGTTGCCAGCGGAATTGGCTGTGCAAATTGCGCGAGTAAAAATGAAAATTGTTGCGACCGTTCTGCTTCGCGGTGTACAGCGCCAGGTCGACGTTTTTCATCAGCTCGTCCAGGCGAATGTCGTCGTCGGGGAAAACGGTGATGCCGATACTGGCGCGGGTGCGAATACTGTTGCCGAATAACAGAAACGGCGCGTCGTCCAGTGCACGCAACAAACGCTGCGCCACCAGCGCGGCTTCCTCCGGATCATGAATCTGGTCCAGCAGCACCATGAATTCGTCACCGCCGATGCGCGCCAGGGTGTCAGTGGATTTCAGGCAGTGGGAAAGACGACGGCCGACTTCCCGCAATAATTGATCACCCACCGGATGGCCGTGGCTGTCGTTCACCATTTTGTAGTGATCCAGATCCAGCATCAGCAATGCACCAGTAGTATTGTTGCGCTGACTGGCCGCCAACGCGTGGTGCAAACGATCCTGCAGCAGCGCGCGATTGGCCAGGCCGGTAAGTTCGTCATGCGTGGCCAGATGTTCCAGCTGACGCTGTGCCACCAGCTGCTCGGTCATGTCCAGGCCGATGCTCCAGTTGGCCCAGCCGGTGATGGGAAATTCCTGGGCGATGTTGTACCAGGCGATCTGCCGTTCTGATTGGCGACCACGCATGGTTTGAATGCGATGGGTGTAGTGACCACCACCGTGCAGACATTCCATGCGCACTTGCTGCTGCACCTGGCTGTCGGGAAACAATTGCTCCAGGGCTTGCGGATTGCCCAGCACATCTTCGCGACTCAAACCGGTGACTTCCTGCGCGGTGCGATTCCAGGCCAGGAGATGGCCATCGCGATCGTAGGCGTTGAGAATCACCGGCATGTTTTCCACCAGATCGCGCATGCGCTGGCGGCTGGCCTTCAATTCCCTGCGCTGCGCCGATTGCACCACCACATAAAAAAATGTACCCCACAGCACGGGCTGCAGAGTCTGCAAATAGTCACCCCAGTTTTCCACGCTGGCGGCACCGGTACCCTGCCCGATCCAGGACCAAAAACTGATGCCGTTGATCAGCACTGTCAGCGCACACACGATCAGCACGATCCATTTTTCTTCGGTGGCCAGGGACCGACGCCAATTCACCAGCAGAAATAAAGTCGCCACTGCCGCCGCAACCGCGCCGGCAAGATCCAGCGCGCTAATCATGGACATGCTGCTCAGGCACTCCCTGGCGCAAACCTTTCCAACACCAAATCAGCAACAGCACACCGTTGGCGGCATAGCCAACATGCTCCAACACATTGAAGAAGGTGTAGAAGGCGACGTGCTCGGCCAGGGTGGCAAACCAGGCAAGCCAGACGGCGGCGTAAGCGGCGAGTAGATACTCATAAGCGGGCAGGCGATGAATCTCGCGGCGATAAAGCACGATGAAGCCCAACACCGCAGTGCCGAGCAGCAGAACCAGGATTTCGTTTTCACTCATCGGCATTCCCTCGCGAGTAGCGGGATTCCGCATTTTTTCAGGGGTTTCACTTCAAACTTAGGCAGGAGCGCACCAAAATGCAACAAGTTGCGCCAGGCGGTAAGGCCCGCGGCGGTAAATCATCTAATCTGGTGCGGGCTAATAGCTGTTTAGCTGCAAATACTGGGAAAAAACAGGATTGCCCCTGATGATTCTCGCTAGAGAATCTAGGCAATCCCGTTGTGTGCGCTGCGGGGAAACCGTTACGGTGCTGTCAGAATTTACGATCCTAGAATTTACGATCAATGGACAATGCCACCAAAATGCCATTCACCTCGTTTTCGAACGGTGTGGAGAAGTAAGGATTGTAAACCACATTGCCTTCCTGACAGCTGTTGGCGTTATCTGATTCGCAGGCCGGTGTGCTGGTTTCCGAGTACAGATAAGCAATCGCAGCATCGATCTGGGTGACGCGATCGAACTGCCACCCCAGGCCTGCGGTGTACAACTGCATCTCACCCAGGGGGAACAGCAAGTCCGTGCGATCATCCGGAATCGACGAGGTACGCGGTTCATACCCAACCCGCGCAACCCAGTTGGCGTTGAGCTGATATTCCAACCCCACCGCCCAGGACCAGGTGTCCTCGTACTGGCGCGAGATAGTCATGGTGTCCGGGCTGGTATTGTTGTAACCCGCTGCGCGGCTAATCGCGGTACCAAAGCTGAGAAAATCCACGTCGCGATCAAAGTTGAACACCAGTTCATCCCAGCGGCTGTACTCAACCCACTTCAGATCCAGATTCAGTTTCAAATCCGGCAACACGCGAATCGACGCACCGAAGGCGAGATTTTGCGGCGTGATGTATTCCAGCTCCACACTGCCCTTTTCCACCGCCTGCGCATTCAGCGGTGCGCCGCCCAACCCGACGATCAAACCAGACACCAATGGGCTTTCGCTCAGACCCGTAGTGGTGTGCAGGAATTTCTCGGAATTTTCCATTTTGAAATCGCCGCTCATGTCCGATTTGGATTCGCTGCGATAAACAAAACCGAGTGCCAGCCAGGACGTGGGCTCCCACAGCAAACCGAAGTTGAAACCCACCGACAGCATGTCCTCCAACTCCAGCGTGAGCAGACCGGCGCTGTCGTACGGACCAAATTCAATCGGCGGCAATGGGCTGCCAGCAATGTTGTTCAAATCACGGATGTAGCCCAACGTGAGCGTGGGCGCGCGAAATTCCGTTTGTACGTACAGGCCCTGGTAGGACATGTTGATACCGAGCCCCACCATCAGATCTTCGCCAATCGGCAACGCAATGGTGGGGGAAAAATAGGTTAAACGGGTGAGTGCCACTTCGCGGCCTTGATAAGCACCGGGGCCGTCCTCTTCCCGGGTAAGGCCGATGCCTTCCGGTACGTATACAGCGCTGCCCAATACCCAGTTGTTCTTCGCATCCTCGAACGCCATGCCACCCATGGGAAACGCCAGAATCGGCACTTCCTGCACACCAACAAAGGGAATCATCACCACGGGATCGCCGGATTTCGTCGTCTGCCCCGCGACGGGATCAACGCCCCAACACTGGTTGAGCGCATTGGCGTCGCCAGCGGGGTAGTCCGTCTGACACTGCTCGTTCACATCGTAGTAAACCTGTTTGTCCTCCGTGGTCGGCTTCACCGGTTGGCCGAAACGGGATTCCACATCCACCTGCGCCACCAATAATTTCAGGTTGATCTGGCGGCCCTTGATGCGCGCCAAACCGGCGGGATTGAAATGGATTGAATCGATACCGGGAGGATCAGCGGTGACCGCGTTGCCCAGCGCCAATCCTTTGGGATTGCCGAGCGAGAGGTTGGTAAGCAATTGACCGTGGGCGGGCAGAGCAGCCAGCAACGGCAGGAGGACGGGCAGTACCCGGCCGGCGTGAACAAAATACCTCATGGAGAGCACCTGGCTTTTATTGTTGCGCTTATTTTTATTGTTCTGCTTGTTGTTGTTCTGGCTGACTTTTTTGTGTCGAGCTTGGGTGTTGTGCATTTTGTACGATGCGGCTTATCGCTTAATTAGTACGATAGTGCCGAAATTACAGCCTACAACGATTCGCTGGACGTTGTCAGTAGGTGAAGAAACGCAGGCCTACGGCGCGACGGCAAATCCCGCGCCCGATTCGGCGTCCACCGGGGTGTTCCGCAACCACAAACGCACCTGCTCCAGAATCCAGTCCGGCGCATCCACCGACAGATCGTGGCCACCGCTGCTGTGCTCGATCAGAGGCGCCCGCCAGGCGCGGGCAATCGCGCGGGAACATTCGACACTCACCATACGATCAGCACGGCCAGCCAGCAGCAAAACCGGCACTGGCGGTGCACCGATGTTGGAACGAAAACGGGTAGCGGCCCACAACTGCCGCACTGAATTGGATAGCGACACCGGGCGTTCACGGCGAATGCTCTGCCACAGGGCCAGGCTGCTGTCGTACGCGTCGGCATGGTTACTCACCAGACGCAGCATGACGCCTTCGCGCTCATTGGCACTTGTCATCAACGCCCGCGCCAGCCAACCCATCGCCGCCGGACGCAGACGATGCCACATCGGCGACAGCGAGCCGAAACTGGTGTTGATCAATACCGCGCGCTGAAAATCCCAGCGATGGGTATGCAGCCAGTGCGACGCGATCATGCCGCCCAGGGAAATTGCGATCAGGGTGGCGTCTTCACCTTCCCGACGTACTTGCAGAAAATCCTGCCGCATCGCGGTTACCATGGCTTCCACCTTGGTGGGTGACGCATCGCGAAAATAGGCGCCTGCGCCGGGAATATCCAAGGTTGTCACCCGCGCGCCGGGAAATGCCATGCGCAGCAGATCCGGCAACGCACCCCAGTGACGTGCCTCCCGCACCAGCCCCCGCACCAGATAAAAATGTCGCCGCGCGTCCTGTTGCATTGCGATGCCTCTTCCTATTGCGCTCTTGCTGTTGATAGTGGTTGATAAGATTCAGTAATTCGACAACGATGACAGGCGAACGATGCGCTGTATTGACCGCATACGCCAGCGATTGATCGAACACGCAACATGCTCACTTACAACATGCTCCCTGACATGCTTACCTATAACAATTACAAGGAGAAGGCATGGTACACCCGCCCACAGGCACGGTGCGTATTGGCTATGTGCGAGCCCTGCTGGATTACCTGCAGCAGCAGGGTACCGACGTCACGCAGATTTTTTCGGCCGAATTACTGGCGGAACTGGACACACCCTCGCTGAACGAACGCCTGCCTATCAAACGCTGGGGCGACTTGCTGGAGCGTGCCATTACCGTGACCGGCGATTCCGCCTTGCCGCTCAAGGTGGCCGATGAGCTGAAACCACGTCATTGGGGCGTGTTCGCCTATGCCGCCATGACCTGTAAAAATCTGGCGGAGGTGGTGCTCATTCTGGAGCGCTACGAACGTCTGATCGATGAAGTGAACGACACCCGCTTGCTGGTGCTGGGGGAAAACGGCGCCCTGCAGTGGATTCCCCGGGTAGAAGCGCCAGTGCCCGCTTTCATGCAATTGTCGCTGGCCAGTTGGGTAGTGTTCGCGCGCCGTTATACCGGCCGCGCCAATCTGATGGCGGAAGTGCACTTCACCTTTTCCGCACCCACCGATATCACGCCGTATCATCTGCTGTTCAGCAACAAAGTGTTGTTCGATCAGCCGGTTACCCAGCTGATTTTTCCACTCCAGTATCTGCAGTTGCCGATCACCTATCACGATGCCGACACCCATCGCATCATGTTGTCGCAGGCGCAAAGCCAGTTCGATGCGCTCACCACAGAAAGCGGATTCCGCCGACAGATGACCGAGGCCATCCGGCGCCGCCTGTCCAGCGGCCGTGTCACGCTCGAACAATTGGCGGAGGACATGGGCCTGCCGTCACGCACGTTGCAGTATCAATTGGAAACCGAGGGCACCAGCTTTCGCCAACTACTGGATGAAGTACGCGCGGAGCGGGCGCGTTTCTATCTGCAGGACCCGGATATGACGCTGGTGGATGTGTCTTTTCTGCTGGGCTATTCCGAGCAGAGCCCTTTCAACAAGGCATTCAAACGCTGGACCGGGGAAACACCAGGGGAATATCGCAAGCGTGCGGCCAAGCCGTCTGCCTGATTGCGCATTCGGTCAAACGCAGTGGCGCTTTGGACAAGACGCGGTGGTGGCGGCCATTTATTGTGACGGGCAGAGTGAAACCTGCCTGTCTCATTCTTCCGTATCGATTCCAATAACAAACGCGATAACAAAAAGAGGACGCCACCATGAAACACCTGCTGAGCATCAGCGCTCTGCTGGTGCCGCTGGCCTTTGGCACATTTGGCAATAACGCCAACGCCGCTTGCAGCACCACCTCCACTTATGCCCAAACCAAATATCCCATCGTACTGGTGCCCGGCGGTTTCGGCTTCGTCAATCTGGGCGGTGTGGTGCCCTATTTCTACCAGATCCCGGAAGAACTGCGCTGCCATGGCGCCACCGTGCTGACGCCGCAAATTTCCGCGATCGCGACGTCGGAACAGCGGGGCGAACAGGTGCGCGCCTATCTGGAAACCTATTTCGCGCTGCATCCGGAAGTGGAAAAAGTGCATCTGCAAAGTCACAGCCATGGCGCCGGCGCGATTCGCTATGTGGCGGCCACTATGCCGGGGCGCATTGCGTCAGTCACCGCGGTGGCGGGCAATGTAAACGGCAATTATGTCGCGCAGCTGTATACCGACACCTCCAATAAACTGGGACTGGCCGGCGACTTTATCGATTGGGC
>DATLII010000248.1:0-3069 GCA_035539495.1 Dongiaceae bacterium | reverse complement strand
AATTTCCAGTTCAGCACCGCCATGGCGACAAAAATGCCGATAACGCGCACGCTGTTTTGGACATACACCCCCAGCACACCGACAAACAATTCCTTCACGGATTCCGTATCGTTGGTGATGCGGGAAATCAGGCTGCCGGTGGGCGTGTAATCGAACCGTTTCAACGGCAGCGATATCACCCGGGAAAAAATCTGATGCCGCAGCGTCATCACCACTTTCTGCGCAATGCTGTTCCAGCGTAAAGCCTGGAAAAATACCGTCACCGCAGTCGACAAATTCGCCACCACATAGATGCCCAACATTGCGCCGATGTGGGTGAAGTTCCAATTGCCAGGCACCAGGTAATCATCAATGAATGTTTTAATCAGCCACGGACCCAGCACATCCGCCAGGGTAGCCAACAGCAGAAGCGTGATGGCGATGGAAAAATCACGCTTGTGCTGCCATGTGTAGCCGAGCAGACGGCGGAACGTGCCCTCAGGCGTATTCAGTGTCTTTTCTGTTCCACTCATGGTTGTCTCAAAAGTCTTCTCGAAAGTCTTTTCAAAATTTTTCTCGAACTGGGTTTTTTTGAAAGATTACTCGAACAGGGAAAAATCGATTTTGGTACCGCGCTCCTGCAATTTTTCCAGGAACACCGGGATGTAGCCCGTCGCGGTAAAACGCCCTCGCACCTTGCCGTCCGCATCGAAACCATCCTGCTGGAAGCGGTAAATCTCGCCCAACTGGACCGTGTTGGATTCAATGCCCGACACTTCGCTAATACTGGTAATCCGCCGGCTGCCGCAAGGAAAACGATTCTGCTGGATGATCAGATGTACGCCCGATTGCACTTGGCCACGAATCGCTGCCACCGGCAATTCCATCCCCGACATCAGCACCAGCACTTCCAGCCGGTTGATGCAATCACGCGGGGAATTGGCGTGAATGGTAGTCAGCGAGCCGTCATGACCGGTATTCATGGCCTGCAGCATGTCCAGCGCCTCACCGCCGCGGCACTCCCCTACCACGATACGATCCGGACTCATGCGCAAACTGTTGCGCACCAGATCGCGAATGCTGATGGCGCCATGACCATCTGTGTCTGCAGGCCGGGTTTCCAGCGACACCAGGTTAGGTTGCGATAATTCCAACTCGGCAGCATCCTCGATGGTCACTACCCGTTCATGCTCCGGAATAAAATTCGACAGAATGTTCAGCAGCGTGGACTTACCCGATCCCGTGCCGCCGGAAATGACGATATTGCGTTTGTTCTTTACCGCCAGCTCCAGAAACTTCAACATGTTCGGCGACAGCGACTGGTAGTTGATCAGGTGACTGCCGGTGAGCTTTTCATTTTTATAGCGGCGGATCGTCAGCGACGGGCCTTTCACCGCCAGCGGCGGAATGATCGCATTGATACGGGAACCACCTTTCATTCGCGCGTCCACCATAGGCGAGCGCTCATCGATACGACGACCGGATTCGCGCACGATACGTTTGATCACCTGAATCACGGCATCGTCATTGGTGAAGCGTTCACTGGCGCGCTGGGTGCCCTCGTCGGTTTCATAAAAAATTTCGTGCGGGGCGTTCACCATGATTTCGTTGACGTCTTCCAGCTGCAGCAGCTTGTCCAGCGCACCGTTGCCAATAAACTCACCCAGCAGCTCTCTGGCCAGACGATTACGATCGAGCGTGGATGGCAGATTCTTGAACGCGTCGAAACCCGCACCAATCAATTGCTGCACGGCGGCCTGAGTCTGATCGTCCGTCAGCACACTCGTATTCGCGGCCAGCGCATTGGCCACCGCCCAGTACAGTTTTTCCCGCACGCGCTGGTGGATCTGCTCCATGTCCTGCGGTGATTCGTCGTCGCCCTGCTGACGGCCACCGCGTTTGATCTGCACCTTGATGTGATAGTCGCCGATGGCAATGGTGTCGCCCAACGTAAGCGGGCCGAATGTGTCCACCTTATTATCGTTCACCCGCAAGGCTTTCATGCGGGCACGATTGGCTACATGCACGCCATCGTCCTTCAGAACCAGCTCCGCATGCACCTTTGCCACTTTCCAGCCGGGCAACACGACGCCGTTGTCCGGCTGGGAACCCAGGGTGCAGGATGCGTCAGCAATATGAGTAGTGGAAACCGCTTCGCCTTTGCTGTTACGTACGATGACGTTAAACATGGTGCGTTCTTTTTATTGATTTGGATTTCATCGCCCTTCCTCAACCGCTTGCTCAATCTGTTGATAGTGGTACATCTGCGCGTACCAACCGTCGTGCGCCAACAGGTCGTCGTGACGCCCCTGTTCCTGCGGACGGCCGTGGCTCAGCACCACGATATGATCCGCACGCTCTACTGCCGTCAGCCGGTGGCAGATGATGATGGTCGTGCGATCCTGCCGGTTCTGTTGCAAGTGACGCAGAATCTGTTGCTCGGTCGCCACATCCACGGCAGACAGTGCATCATCCAGCACCAAAATTGCGGCATCCATCAACAAGGCACGGGCAATCGCGATACGCTGCTTCTGCCCGCCAGACAAGGTAATACCCTTTTCACCCACCAGCGTGTTGTAACCTTCCGGAAATGCCTGAATATCCGCGTGCACATTCGCCATCCGCGCGGCATCTTCAATCTGAAGTTGGGTTGCTGCAGGATTTCCCAGCGCAATGTTCTCGGCAATGGTGGTGGAAAACAGAAAGGATTCCTGCGGCACCAGCACGATGTGGGATCGCAGCGACGCAAGCCGGTAATCCGCCAGCGCCACGTTATCGAAACTGAACTGCGCATCCGGCGCTTCGTATTGCCGCAAGAGCAAACGCACAAAGGTCGTCTTGCCCGACGCCGTGGGACCAACGATGCCCAGCATGCGCCCCGGTTGCAGCTCACCGCTGAAATCCGCCAGGGCCGGCTGTTCCCGTTCGGGATAATGAAACGCGCCGATCCGCCAACGCAGCGTCGAACCCGATGACAATTCGCGACTGCCGGCATCAGCAATGGCGGGCTCTGTGGAAAAAACTTCCTCCAGCCGTTTGTAGGCCACCACGCCACGCTCCAATAAATTCAGCAGCCAACCGTAAGCAAAC
>DATLII010000247.1:0-10763 GCA_035539495.1 Dongiaceae bacterium | reverse complement strand
ACCCTGCCAGCCATTCCGCTGAACGACAATGTGCCGCTGATCATCGACCGCACTCTGTTGAAGCCCGCCACCCTGTATCTGGAAGTGAGCCAGAGCGGCCAGTATCTGGCCCTGCCCCAAGCGGAGTTCGCCAAGCTGGTGGCCAATGCACAGGGCGGTGATTTCAGCGTACCCCTGAGCCGCCTTAGCCAGGACCCCAACGACCGCGCTGCCGTAAACCAGGCGGTGCAGAACTTTACCAACCTGCGTATTCGCCAGCGGCTGGAACAGACCCTGGAAATGCCACCGCTGCCAGACACCGCCGAGCGCATCATCAAACTGCGCATCGATCCCAACGCCAGCGTGAAAGAGCTGGTGGCGATCGTGGAGAAAGATCCCAGCCTGGCCGCCCAAGTGGTGAGCTGGGCCAGTTCACCTTATTACGCCGCCCCTGGCGCCATCCGTTCCGTGCATGACGCCGTGGTGCGCGTGCTGGGCTTCGATCTGGTGATCAACCTGGCGCTGGGTCTGGCACTGGGTAAATCCATCGAACTGCCGAAAGACGGTCCTTACGGCGTGCAGCCTTACTGGCAGCAGGCGGTGTTCAGCGCCAGCCTGATGGAAGGTTTGGTGAAAGCGATGCCGTCGGATTTCCGGCCCTCGATTGGTCTGGCGTACCTGTGTGGGCTGCTGTCGAATTACGGCTATCTGGTGCTGGGCCACATTTTTCCGCCCTACTTTTCGGTGATCAACCGCTGCATCGAGGCCAATCCCCATATCGAAGGCTATTACGTCGAGCAGCATTTACTGGGCGTGACCCGGGAAACCATCAGCAGCCAGTTGATGGAATGCTGGTCCATGCCGGATGAAATCGTCACCGGTCTGCGCTGGCAGCATCATCCGGGGTTCAATGGCAATCGGTCGGTGTATGCGCGCCTGCTCTATCTGGCCAACCAACTGTTACGCTGCCTGGAATTGGCACCCGGTCCCCGGCATCCGCTGGACGACACCTTGTTCAACGAGCTGCACTTGAGCCGCGAGGATGTGGCCAGCGTGATGAATCGTGTCGTGTCGCAGAAAGACGAGTTGTTGAAAATTGCCCGCGGCCTGGGTGGTAGATAAAGTTCAGGGCGCCTCTAAAAATTAGGATTTTTTCGTGAGAGCAAGGAAGCACCGCGCGGAGAACCGCAGTTTACATGTAGTAAATGAGGATTCGAGCACGGAGCTGACGCCGCTATCGCGGAAAAAGACAATTTTTAGAGGTGCTTGTCAGTGATTGGCCAGCCGCATGTCCTGCTGCAATTGAGCACGGGCACTGCGGAATGAATCCAGCAGCGCGGCCTGGCAGATCGACATGAAATTGTCGAAGGCGGGTTGATCGAAGGATTGAATCAGATCCTGCACTTGGGTGCTCGGAGTGCGTTTGAACAGATACAGATAGGCGTGCAATGCGTTCTTGCTGATCTGTTGCTCTACATCTTGCCGGTAATGCCGCAACTGATCGTCCAGCATCGTCTCCGGGATGGATTCCTGGGATTTCAGCTGGCTCACTGTCACCAACAATTGTTTGCGCAATTCCACCTTCAAATCCGCTTCCAGCGCTGACTGACCCAAGGTCTCATCCAGCGTGGTCAGCAGCTCCATGCGGTCGGCATTGGGCGTGCTTTCCTGCACCTGCACCCGGTATGTCCGCATGGCCTGACGCACGGCGTCATCGTTGAGCTGTTGCTGCAGGGTTTGCAGGAAGCGTACACGGGGGGATTGCAGAATATTCTGTAGCTGCAGCGCCTGTTCCGCCGGCAGTTGCTGTTGCAGCCGGTCCATCACATCCTGCTTCAATCGGTCGCTGCCCAGGCGGAACTGGAAATTCATCTGCAGAGCCGCCAGTTCATCCGGCGTGAAGCCCAGCGGTGTTTTCTCCAGGTTCGACACTTCCTGGCCAATCAGACCATTGGCTTGTTCCAGCACTTCGCTGACGCCGGTGGCATCCAGCAGGGCAGACCACTCAACAGCAGAGGGTGACGGAGCGGCTGGGGACAAGGTGGCTGGAGACAATGTAGCTTGGGAAAATGATGCGGGCTGTACGGAAACGGAAGAGGAAACCTGAGCCGGGGACGACAGGGCGTTGGGAAGTGAATCGGCTGAGAACGATTCGGTTTTAGCGGGAACCTCGACGGCAATCAACAGGCCCAGCCACAGCAACGCACTCAACGGCTGTGTCCGCAACCCTGCGAAAAAGGTCTGTCCCTGTCTTACCTGGCTGGCGTCCCGCACTCCCTTCCCCACGAACTGTTCAAAAGACATACAAAATGACTAGGCGGCCAGCTTAGCAATGTGCCAGGCCTGATGTCATCCCGGGGCGCAGTTTCGTCACACAAACGCTACAAAACAAGTAACTTTTCCCAGTTTTGTAACCCGCGTCCCGGTCTTCGAACAGTGGGGAGTGGATTTTCAGCCGGTTTTCTTGTTTTTCTTCGGCGGCAGGAACTTGATCAGGCTCATGAACCACATCATCTCGGCGGCTTCACCGGTAACGACGATGTCTTTGCTGCCCATACCTTTCATGAACACCATCTGGTCCTTGCCAGCCTTCATGATGGTGTCATAAGCGTACTGCGCATCGCGGAAACTCATGCACATGCTGGGTTTGGCGTGGATGCCGGCATGGGGCGTAACGGAGCGGTTCTGCACCACATAATAGCGGGCCACGTTGCCACTGGCGGTGCGGAATTGCAGCACCACATCTTTGTTTTCCAGCTTTTCGCGGAATTTTTCGTTGTTCTTCGCCAGCCAGCGCATGCGCCAACCCAGGATCAGCAGCAGAATCCAGAACCTCATAACACCATTCCCATTACATGTGAAAACTCAAGAAATGCTCTCTTTCAGCGCCTTGCCCGGCTTGAAATGCACGGCATGTCCTGCCGGAATATCCAGCGGCTCACCGGTCTGGGGATTGCGCCCCTTGCGCGGGCCGTAGGCTCTTACTTCGAATATGCCGAAGCCCGGCAGCGCGATGCGGTGACCCCGGCTCATGGCCAGAGTGATTTCATCCAGAATCACATTAAGCAGGTCGCGGGCCACGTTTTTGCTGATGCCCAATTGTTCCGCCAGTGCGGCTTCCACTTCGGTTTTCTGCATGGCTAAGGGCCCGGTATCGCGAGAGGTGGCGATTGTATACCGGTTGGGGGCGGGAAAGAAATCGCGGGCGCCGTGACCGGACAGCCCGCAACGAAGAGATGAAAATGCGGTTAGAACGCGGGCGCCGATGCAGACGACAATGCCGCGTCCTTACCTGCTATGGGTGACTTTGCAGCACTCTTCTGAGCCAGCAATTGGTTGTACGCGGTTTCTTTGGTTTTGAATGCAGCCAGTTTGGTGGCCACTTCTTTCACCAGCGCGGCATTCGCTGCTTTTTCGTTGGCAGTGGCTTGCTTGGCAGCGTTATAAGCGGCTGTTGCGGTGTTCAGCGCAGCGGTGGCAGCAGTGACGGCTGTAGACAGGCTTTGCGCCTGCGCACCGAATGCGTTGGCCTGGTTCAAGGCACTCTGATAGGCCGCCATGCTCTGGTTGTAGGTAGTGGTTGCGCTGTTCTTCGTGCTAACAGTGGTGGCTTTCTGCAATGCTACTTTGGCGGCATCGGCTTTGACCTTGGCTGCGTTGGCGGCCTTAACGGCATCTTCCCGGTTTTTCAGCGCAGCCTGGTATGACTTGACTGCATTGCTGAGCACCGTGGTCTTGTCGCTCACCGCAGTCTGCGCTGCTTTTTCGGCTGCAGCTTTAGCGTTAACCGCGGTGTTACTGGCATTGAGCTTCACAACCGCGCTGTCGTATGCGGATTTGGCGCTGGTCATTTCTTCATAGGCCAGTTGCAGCGCGGTTTTAGCTGTCGCAACCGTACCCGCATAATAATTCGCGATCTGCGGAGCAGTGATGTTCAGCGTATAACGCGCATCGGCACCGTTGGCGAGGTTACGGGCAATACCGCAAGGCACACCTTTGCAGAGCACGTCGGGGTTGGAAAACTTGTAGACCTTACCGGTCCAGTAATCCACGCTGAATTCGGATTGATAGGCCATCACGTCGGTGAACAGACCTTGCACACCGTAACCCAGTGCATAGGGGAACGTGCCGCCGCTGCCGTCCTGTTTGCGCGAATGACGCAGGCCCATGTTGTGACCCAACTCGTGTGCCAGAACATAATCACCGCAGGTAGTGACCGCCACGTGGCTGTATTGCATCGATTTGATCGACGCGTTGGAAAAATTGCCGTTGGTGCCCACGCCGCCCAACCAGGCAATACCGCAACTGCCGTGATTGGCGTTATAGGGCCGTAAAAATACGACCATGTCCGCTTTCTTCGCTTCGCGCAAAGCCGCAACCGTATTGAACGCGCTGACTCTGTTGTAGGTGATGTCCTGCAGCGCAACCTGAGCGTTGTTGGCGTCGGTGTAATTCACCTGCACCGAGCCGGCAATGCGCAATTCCAAATTCACGCCGCTGTCGGCATAGATCTGATTGGACACCTGGATCAATTGATTGAAGCGCGAGGTTGGATCACCACCATAGGTCGCAGCGGTGCCGGGGGTGTAAACGATCAACAGGCTGATGGCGGGCTTATCGGCGGCCAATGCGGTAAACGGAATACACAGAGAGGAAACGGCAAGCGCTTGAATGACGGTTTTTACTGCAGAGCGGAACATATTGTTATCTCTCAATCGGCTTTACTTGAAACCCTCCCTGATTAACAAACATTTGCGCGCATCCATTAAAGTCCGGGTATTGCTTTTATTCAGTACGCTATCGCCATTTCGTCACCTTCATGAACATGTGCGTCATGTACGTGCTGCTGTTCTGTTGCACCGCCTTCCGACGGTTCCAGAAAATCGTCCTGGCCAGGCCCCGACAACTCGGCTTCCGAGGGATTCTTGTAAAGCCAGCCAGTGCCATTCACCGCCTGCATGGAATAGGCGCCTTCCGGTGTGGTGATGGTGGCGAACGTGGACGTTTTTCCGTAGGTCATAACGACTGGGTAATCGGTGTCATAACCTTGCAGGTGTCCACTCCAGGTGTAATCGCCGTTTTCCATCACCTTGCTGGACTTCACGTCCACGGTCACTTCTTTTCCATCCAACATCGGCACAACCACTTGTTCACCCGGTGTCGGCACGTAAGCGGGTTTGGATTCGACGGCCACCATGCTGAAATCGCGTATCTGGCTGTCCAGCTGGAACGGCGGCTTGCGCTCGCTGTCGGTGGTAAAACTCCAATCCAAGCGGTGCGATTCGCCAGTGGAATCATCTTGGTCGGTGGCAACGCTGTCGTCTGCCGCCTGTTCAGCCTCATACAACGCTGCATCGGCCGATGCCAGCGCCCACTGGGCGTTCACCAATATCTGCTGTGGAGAGGGTTGCGGAGTAGGTTGAGCTGCAGGTAATGGCTGACTGGCATTGACTGCGGCGGTTGCCGGCATCGCATCAGGCCCAGAACTGATCATAAGAGCCTGATCGTCGGCTGGAAAAAGCCGCGCGGCGAGCAACACGATGCCTGCCGCAACCACCACTGTCACGCCAACACCAGCGAGTATCCGATAGTGATTAGCCAACTTACCCATTCACCACTGCCCAGCCACTACAAAATGTGAAATATTCACGAGTCACTGAATAAAATGTAGTCAAAGCCCGATTCAACCGCTACGTTATTTTTTGTTACGGCGGGGGCAACGGAATCAGTCACGCAGACTATCCGCAAATGGCTTTCTGGTTGATGCGATTAAGGATTTGCTTGCCGGGTTGTGGGATCAGGCACTTAGGGAAGGAAAGCCCGGCGCCTGCTGGAAGCGCCGGAAATTTGGTGGGATTTCTACCGAATCCAGCGCACCCGTACGGACCGGCCTTTCAGCTTATCTTCACTCAGTTTTTTTAACGCGGGCTTAACCGCATCGCAACTCACTGCGACATAGGCGCAATTGTCGAACAGCTGAATCTTGCCTACCTGCGTGCCGGCAATTCCGTTCTCGCCCGTCAGCGCACCCAGAATATCGCCGGGGCGGATTTTCTGTTTCTTACCGCTATCGATCTGCAACGTCGCCATGACGGGCTGCACCGGCTCCTGATTCAACACGCTGCGCGGCGGTAGTTGTTCCCCAACAATGATCTGCCCAAGGTAATCCTGAATCAGTGCCACCTTGTAGTGATCCTTGTCGGTGAATAGCGAACAGGCAAAGCCTTTACTGCCGGCACGCCCGCTACGACCGATACGGTGCACATGCACGTCGGAATCGTGCGCCAGTTGATAGTTGATCACCATCTCGATGCTGTCGATATCCAATCCGCGCGCCGCCACATCGGTCGCTACCAGAATGCAGGCGCTTTTGTTGGCGAAACGCACCAGGGTTTCATCGCGTTCCTTCTGTTCCAGATCACCGTGCAACGCCAGCACACTGAAGCCATACTGCTGCAATGCATCTGCAATTTCCTGAGTTTCTTTTTTGGTGTTGCAGAACACCACCGCAGATTCCGGCGCAAACTGCAGCAACAACAAACGCAACGCCGGCAACCGCGCCGCATCGTCTTCCACTTTGTAGAAATGCTGTTTCATGCTGGTGCTGTCGTGGGTGGATTCCACTTTCACCATCACGGGCTGTTGCATGATGCGTTTGGCGACACGCTGAATCTCGGCAGGAAACGTCGCGCTGAACAATAACGTCTGACGCTGTTTTGGCGCCTTGTCGATGATGGCGTCCAGCGCTGGCTGAAAACCCATTTCCAACATGCGATCCGCTTCGTCCAACACCAGCACGCTGAGGTTATCGAGTGTGAGACTGCCTTTACGCAGATGCTCTTCGATACGGCCAGGCGTGCCCACCACGATATGCGCGCCGTGTTCCAACGACCCCAGCTGCGGGCCGAACGGCATGCCACCACACAGCGTGAGCACTTTCAGGTTGTGAGTAGTGCGCGCCAATTTGCGAATTTCCTTGGCCACCTGATCCGCCAGTTCGCGCGTGGGGCACAGCACTAATGCCTGAATGCAGAAGCGCTTCACATCCACTTTGGTCAGCAGGCCAAGGCCGAATGCCGCCGTCTTGCCGGAGCCCGTCTTGCCTTGAGCAATCACATCCTGACCCGCCAGAATCGGCGGCAGACTCTGCGCCTGGATCGGCGTCATTTCCGCATAGCCCAGCGACGCCAGGTTGGCGAGCAGTTCTGCAGGCAATCCAAGGGCTGCGAAATCGGTTGGGCTCATGGGAAACTCCTAAAAATGCGGCTGTTAAAAACAACGCGCCGGTAAAAAACAAAGTCCCCGCCACCTTGCGATGACAGGGACTGCATGTTCGACTGCGCGATCTCCGCTGATTTGATAATAAAGATAAAAGCGGGGAGAAGCGGGTCTCGCGCGGGCTTAATCCTGAACCAGTTCGAAGTCTTCTTTGCTCACGCCGCAGTCCGGGCATACCCAGTCAGCCGGCACATCTTCCCATTTGGTGCCTGGGGGAATACCGTCATCCGGCCAACCCAGGGCTTCGTCGTAAATGTAACCGCATACGATGCATTCGTACTTTTTCATTGGTGTTTTGCTCCCCAGCGTTTACAGCTTTTTGAACAGTGCGGATTTTGAGAAACGGCAAATTACGTTTCCCATTCCCAAAATGCAAGCAGGAAAAGGCAAACGCCCGCATTTTGGATAGAATCAGCGGTCACGTCCCGAATGCTTTCAAACAGTTAGCCAGAGCAGGTCTCCGTGTCCCAACCGTTCTTGCCGTCGATTCTTCACGAACCCGCCCTTTATAGAGGGGGCCGTGGCAGTTTGCCCCCGTTTCGGATACCTCGCGCCTATCGCAGTTGGCTGCTGGATCCAGGCTCGCTCACCCGCCGTCTGATCCGGGAATCCGATGGCCACTTTCGGGTGCAGGTGTTGCGGCAGGGTTTTCTGTCGGCCTACCCCGAGGAACGACGTCAACTGGGACTGGAACTGGGGGAATGGCCCTTCGTGCGGGAGGTGGCTTTGCGCTGTCACGACACCCCCTGGGTGTTCGCCCGCACCCTGATTCCCGCCGCTACGTTGCAAGGTCCGGCCAAGGCCCTGACTCACCTGGGTACCAAGCCTCTGGGTGCCGTGCTGTTCAACGATCCGCGGGTACGGCGCGGGCCGATTGCCGTCTGCCGACTGCGGGGCAGCCAGTTGGGCGAAGCCTGGCGCGAGGAAGGTGAGATCTGGGGTAGACGTTCCTGCTTCTATCTGGCGGGCCTGCCGCTGCTGGTAAGTGAATACTTCCTTCACGCCTGCCCCATGTACGCCAACAGCGGGAATGGAGATAATCCTTCCGCCCACCGCTGACGCGCCGTCACCGCATTTATCCGCCACCAACAGCACCGAGGAATCGCCGTGGCCACATTCAAGGAACTGCAACTGTCCAATTCCCCCTTGCGGCGACTGCCGGATTTCATCCAACTGGCGCGGTTGGACCGGCCCATCGGCATCTATCTATTGCTATGGCCCGCCCTGTGGGCACTTTGGATCGCGGCGGAAGGCAAACCGGATTTCAAACTGATCTTCATCTTTGTAGCGGGCGTCGTGCTGACCCGTACCGGCGGCTGCATCGTCAATGATTACGCCGACCGCGAATTCGACGGCCAAGTTCGCCGCACTGCCAACCGCCCCCTCGCCACCGGCCGCATCAGCGGTAAGGAAGCACTTGCTTTCGGTGCAGTGATTGGTCTGCTCTCGTTTGTGCTGGTGCTATTCACCAACCTGTTCACGATCGTGCTGTCTGTGGGCGGATTACTGCTGGCCTGCACCTATCCTTATATGAAGCGCCACACCTACCTGCCGCAACTGGTGTTGGGGGCCGCTTTTGCCTGGTCAATTCCCATGGCTTTTGCAGCGGTGCGGGAAACGGTGCCGGCCTACGCCTGGCTGATCTACCTGGCCACGCTGTGCTGGACCATGGCCTATGACACCCTTTATGCCATGGTGGATCGTGACGACGACTTGCAGGCCGGCATCAAATCCACCGCCATCCTGTTCGGCGACGCCGATCTGACCATGGTGGGGATTCTGAACGGACTGGCCCTGTTCGCCCTCTGGCTGCTGGGCAGTCAGCTCAAATTCAGCAACTGGTACTACGCCGGACTCCTGGTCGCAGTCGCTTTGTGGGGCTGGCAGCTATGGCAGGCCCGCAATCGCGACCGCGATGCCTGTTTCCGCGCCTTTCTGCATAACCACTGGGTAGGGGCGGCAATCTTTGCCGGTCTGTTCCTGCATTACAGCCTGCTCTGAGGTTCCTAACACAAATAATCCCGCCGATGCCCCCAACCCGGGCGGTCTGACCCATTTCCGTCATATTGCTGTAACATGGACCGCATTAAATAGGGCACGCTGATTTGGGGAACCGGAATCTTTTAGCCATGCCTGATACCAAAGTTTTAATCGTTGACGATGAGGAAGCCATTCGCGAGATGATCTCGGTTGCGCTGGAATTGGCCGGCTTCCAGTGGATCGAAGCGGAAAATGCCCAGGTGGCCCATAGCCGCATCGTGGATGAGCGGCCCGACCTGATCCTGCTCGACTGGATGCTGCCCGGCATCAGCGGCATCGAACTGGCCCGTCGCCTGAAACGGGATGAAGCCACCGGCGAAATTCCCATCATCATGCTCACCGCCCGCAGCGAAGAGGACAACAAGATCCAGGGCCTCGATGCCGGTGCAGACGACTACATCACCAAACCTTTCTCCACCCGCGAATTGATTTCCCGCATCAACGCCGTGATGCGCCGCGCCCAGGGTGACCGCACCAAGCAGATTCTGGTGAATGGCCTGGCGCTGGATCCGGTGAGCCACCGCATTACTGCTGATGAGCGGCCGGTGGAAATGGGGCCGACCGAATACCGCCTGCTGGAATTTTTCATGACCCACCAGGACCGCGCCTATTCCCGCGCTCAATTGCTGGACCAGGTGTGGGGCGGCAATGTGTACGTGGAAGATCGTACGGTCGATGTCCACATTCGACGTCTGCGTAAAGCGCTAGCGCCGTACAAGTACGATCATCTTGTACAAACTGTACGCGGCACCGGCTACCGCTTCTCCACCAAGGTTTAATGATTGTTGCTGTCACTCAATTTACGGGAATGGCGGTTAAGCTATCATTGAGCTTCGCCCTTCACAGGTGACAGTTGCGTGTTTAGAGAGTGGAACCTTGAGTTGAACCAGTTGTTCATCCTGCTCGCCATCGGCGGGTTTGGCGGCTGGGCCATTGGCTTTCCTGGCTGGGGCATCGCACTGGTCAGTATCAGTTATTCATTCTGGGTGCTGTTCCGCGCCCGCGCCCTGATCCGCTGGTTGCGCACGGGTGATGACGCTCTCGTGCCCGAAGGCACCGGTTTGTGGGGTGCCATCTACGATCACCTCTTCCAACAACAGAAACAACAACGCCAGCAGACCACCAGCTTGCACACCATCATCGCCCGCGCCCAACAATCCACCAATGCAATCCGCGACGCCATCGTTGTGGTGGATCGCCACGGCAATCTGGAATGGTGGAATGAAGCGGGCAGCTATTGGCTGGGCCTGAAATCCAGTACTGATCACGGCCAGCCGCTCACCAATCTGTTGCGTGATCCGCGCTTCGTGCGATTTTTTAACCGCGGCCAATTCGATTCAACGCTGGAAATTCCTGCCGTGTTACATCCGGGTGTGGTGCTGCAATATCAGGTTACGCCGTTCGGTGATGGCGAACGTTTATTAGTCGTGCGCGATGTGACGCGCCTGCATAACCTGGAACAGATG
>DATLII010000246.1:0-10382 GCA_035539495.1 Dongiaceae bacterium | reverse complement strand
GCGCCCTTGGTATTGAACAATGTGTTGAACATGATCCGGATTCCCCCAATGGTTTAGTGTGACAAGCACGCTGCCTGCAGGCATGGCTGTCCGCAGCATCGCGTAATTATGTGAAAGGGGGTTGACGGAGATGTTGCGACTTTTTAGCGGTAATGTTGCAGATTGGCGGCGCGAGGGTTGCCCAGGAATCGTTCCGAGAATTCATTCGCCGGCAGCGCCGCCGACCACAGAAAGCCCTGCGCGATATCACACTCCAATGCCCGCAGCATGTTCAGCTCGGCCTCGGTTTCGATACCTTCCGCCACGGTGTAGGCGCTGGTGGCCCGAGCCAGCTGCACGATGGCCTTGACGATATTCTGATTGGTGGTGGAATGATGAATATCGCGCACAAAGCGGATGTCAATTTTGATTTCATCCGCGTTCATCTGCTGTAGATATGCCATCGATGAATAACCGGTACCGAAATCATCGATAGCAATTTTGAAACCCAGATCGTGCAGTTGACGAATCACGCCCAGAAAACGCTCCGGATCATCCATCACCGCCGACTCGGTTACTTCGAACAGAATGCGGTGCCGCTCGATCTTGTATGTCGTAATGCATTCTTCAATCAACGGCAACAGACGACGGTCGTTGATATCCAGCGCTGACAGGTTGACCGACAAATGAAAATCCGCCGGCAGGTTGGTCTGCTGTTGCAGCCAGCGGCAGGTGTGTGCCAGCACCTGGCGGGTGATGTCGAAAATAAGCTGGCTCTGCTCTGCCAGCGGAATGAAAACGCCGGGGCTGATGTAGCCGTCGCGGGGATGAATCCAGCGCACCAGCACTTCGCCACCCACCAAAATCTGGTCGCGCACGCGAAACTGAGGCTGGATATAGATACTAAGCTGTTCGCCAGCAATGGCCTGACGCAATTCCGACAACAGCGACAAGCGGTGTTTGATGAAGCGGTCCTGCTCATTGGAATAAAGCGCGGTGGACTGGCGGTTCCGTTGCGCAGTCAGCAGCGCCACCTGAGCCTGGCGGAAGCATTCGAAAATGCTGTGGGACTGCGGGCGGAAAGCGGCGCAGCCAATCCGAAAACCGATCTTGCTGTTGATGCCGCTAACCGCAATCGCCTCTTCCGACAGCGTATGCAATTCCTGCATGATCGATTGAATGCTGTCATCGCCGGCCGTGGTTGCGTCGGCCAGCATCATTTCCTGACCCCCGGGCAGGCTGATGAAGAAGCCGGGCTTGCCCTGTGGGGTGTGGATCGGAACAGCCCAGGATTGGCTGCGGATGTATTCCGTCATGCGCTCCACGTGATTGCGGTAAGCCTGATCCAGCACCTCGGGGCCCAGCAGCCCCACCAATTCGCGAAAGCCCTGCAGATCCAGCACCAGCAGATACAGATGCGCATGGCGATGGCGGATGGTTTCCATCTGGTCTGCGAACCGGTTACGGAAAAAGGAAAAATTGGGCGCGCCGGTGAGAGGATCCTGGAACGCTTTCGCCAGCATCTGGTCTTCCATGAAGCGGATGCGGTCCGCCAGCGCCAGCGACAGTAGTAGCAGCTCCGCCATGGCCCCGAACAGAAAGCCATGCAAGGTAAAGAAATTGGGCGGCAGCATGCTGGTGAAGGTAGCCATGCCCACCGCGCCGCCAGTGACCGTGCAAATCCAGGACACCAGGAAGAACACTGCCGGCCGGTAACGATTGCGCAGCGCCACCACCGCCATGGAGATACCGAACGCCGACCCGGCCAGCTGCACCACGGAAAACACCGGAATCATGGCGTACTCCGGCACCAGGTGCGACGCCACGATGCCCGGCCAGCACACCCAGCTGAACCAGGGTACGTAGCGATGGTGCCAAGGCGCATTCTTGCTGGCATTGAGGAAGACATCGGCAAACCGCGTCACCAGCCAGATCACCAGGAAGTTCAGCGTCATGATGTGCTGGGCCAGATACAACTGCAGCCAATTGGGCCAGATCAGGAAACCGTAGCCGTGGATGCCGGAGAAATAGAGAAAGGTCGTGACATGAAACGCCAGGTACCACAGATAGGCAGGCCCCGGCTGCATGGCATACACCAGCGCGTTATACAGCCCCAGCGCCAGCAGCATGGCGATGATGCCGCCCCAGAACAGATACTGATTGCGTTGTTGCTGGGCGAAAGCGGTCTGGTTGTACAGCGTCAGCGGCAGAATCGCGGGTCCGTCGTTCTGCTTGCGGATCAGCAACGTCAGTTGTTGACCCTGACGCAGAGTGAAATCCAAGTGAATGCCGGTGTAACGACCGCTGCGATCGACTTCGTCCAGCAGGCCGGCGCGCTGATGCTGGATCAACTGCGTGCCATCGAACAGGTAGAACTCAAGATGGCGCAGCAGATGTACTTCGGCCGCCAGGTGGAGGGCGCGGGGAGCGGGATCGCTGAAACGGCCTTCCAGGGTCAATCGATGCCAGAAGGCCTGATCGCCCGGCCGCAACGAATCCTGGTACAGCGCAGTGGAAAACGGCCGCTCCAGCCAAGCCGGCGCCGGAAGCTCAACCTCTGCAGGAGCCGTTGGCAGCGGGCCGGGCAATGCCAGTGCACTCAGCGTGTCGTCCACCCCAAACCAGCCTTCCGGTTGGGCATTGGCCGCTGGGGCCAAGATCCAGGCGCACACCAGCCAGATCAGCAGCAGGGCAGGGGCCGGCCGCCACGGGCGAGGAGTGGGCATGGCTGTGGTCGGTGGAAGCATAAGCGATGACAATCGGTTGGGGCGCTCCGACGCCCAGTCTATCCTTAACTGTAGCCGATCCCATTGCAGCGACAGGTTACCGCAACCTTTACAAATTTGTTTGCGGCAGATCTCCCGCTGTTTTTTCACTTCGGTGTATCATCTTCAACCTTTGGGAAAGCCGGCGGTCCCGGCGCCCCGGATTCAACCAACCCTGTCGACACGCGTGCCCCGTACACGCAGGGCCCAGCAGTAGACAACAATAACTATGCAGAAATACTTCAGAATCCTTTTGCCCCTCGCCTTTCTTGCCGCCGCCTGCGTCGTTCTGGTCATCCTGTTTGTGACCCGTCCCAAGGCCGAACGGCATGCCGCCGAGGAGCGGGTGCCCATGGTACTGGTCACTCCCGCCTCGCCCCAAAGCCTGCAAGTGCCGGTGCTGAGCCGTGGTCTGGTGCTGCCAGGCAACGATATTCCGGTTGTGGCGGAGGTCAGCGGCCCCGTCACCTATGTATCCCCCAATTTTGTCACCGGCGGCTTCTTCAAGAAGGGCGAAGTCCTGATGCGGGTGGACGACATCGAAAACGAGGTCAAGATCCGTAAGACCCAGGCCGCGGTGGCCCAGGCTGGCCAGGCCCTGCAACAGGCCCAGGCCGAAGCCGAATCCCGCCGCACGGGTGGTAATGAAGGGGAACTGCTCCAAAATTACGACAAGCAAGCCAAATCCCAATATGCCGCCGCCCAGGCGGAACTGGCCTCGCTGATGCTGGCGCAGAAGAATACTGTGCTGGTTGCGCCATTTGATGGCCGGGTGCGGGCCGAAAACCTGCAGGTGGGTATGTATCTGAAGCCGGGCGTACCCCTGGGCCAGATCTTCGCCGTGAACATTGCCGAGGTCCGTATGCCGCTGTCGAACCAGCAGGCGGCCCTGGTGGATCTGCCCACCCGCCGTTCGGTATTGGCGCCGGATGGTCCCAAGGTGCATTTTTATACCCAGGTGGGCGACGTTCGTTACCACTGGAATGGCGTGGTGCTGGGCGCCGAAGGCAGCATGGACGAATTCAACCGCCTGCTGAATGTGTATGCCCGCATCGAGGATCCGTTCTCCGCTGATCCAGCCCAGCCCGGCCGGCCACCGTTGACATTGGGCACCTTCGTCGAAGCGGAAATTGAAGGCCGCACATTCGACCACGTTTTCGTTGTACCCCGCCGCGCCTTTCGCAATGGTTCCCAGCTGTGGACGGTCAGCGCCGACAACCGGCTGCAGCGCAAGGAAGTGGAAGTGCTCTATAAAGGACGCGATTTCATCTACGTGAAAAGCGGGCTGAACGAAGGAGACCAGATTGTGCTCAGCCATTTGGATACGGCTGCGGACGGACTGGTCGTGCGGCCCCAAGCAGCCCCTGCAGATGCCCCGAATGCCGACCAACCCGTGGCTCAGGCCGACGATACCCAGCCCTGAGGAGCGGCGATGAACACTCTGATCGAATGGTTTGTACGTAACCGCATTGCCGCCAACCTGCTGATGTTCCTGTTCCTGGGCGCCGGCGTGATTTCCCTGATGGACGTGCGCAGCGAAATCATCCCCAGCGTATCGCTGGACATCATCTCCGTCTCCGTGCCCTATCCTGGCGCCTCGCCCGAGGCGGTGGAGCAGGCCATCGTCAACCCGGTGGAAGCCGCCATCTACGACGTGGAAGGGGTGAAATCCATCAACTCCCGCGCGGTGGAGCACCTGGGTGTGGTGACCGCGGAGCTGGATTGGGGCTACGACAGCAAAGATGTCCTGAACGAGATCAAGGCCCGGGTGGATGGTATCGGTTCCTTCCCCAAGGACGCCCAGCGCCCGGTCATCAGCGAACTGTCGGTGCGCAACCTGGTGGCGTACCTGATCATCTCCGGCGAAGCGGATGAACGCTCACTGCGTGCGCTGGCTGGAAAAGTGCGGTCTGATCTGCTGTCACTGAACACCATTTCCCAAGTGGATCTGTCCGGCATTCGGGATTACCAGGTTTCGATCGACGTATCGGAAGCGCAATTGCAACGCTACAACCTGAGTTTTGCCGAGATTGCCCAGGCGATTCGCGCCAACACCATGGATACCCCCGGCGGGGAATTGAAAACGGCTCAGGGCTCGGTGTCGCTGCGTTTGCAAGGGCAGATCTACGATCCCGAACAGCTGGAAGACATCGTGGTGCGCGCAACCCCGGATGGCGGTCGTCTGCTGTTGTCGGACGTGGCGTCGGTCAGTGACGGTTTCCGCGCCGGCGTGCGCAGTGAATTCAACGGCAAGCCGGCCGTGGCGCTGGCGGTGTACCGGGTGGGCAAACAGGATATCGTCGATATTTCCGAGGCGTTGAACGAATACGCGAAATCACCCACCACCTATATTCCCGACGGCGTGAAGCTGGATGTGTGGCAGGACACCACCGTCTACTACAACAGCCGGATGTCGTTGCTGATTGAGGACGGTTGGCAGGGTGGTTTGATGGTGTTCCTGGTGCTGCTGGCTTTCCTGCGCTCGGAAGTGGCGTTCTGGATCAGTATGTCGGTGCCTGTCAGCTACCTGGGTTCCATGATCATCCTGCCGCACTTCGGCGTTACCCTGAACATGATCTCGCTGTTCGCCTACATTCTGGTGCTGGGCATCGTGGTGGACGAGGCGATCGTCATCGGCGAGAACATTTTCTCCTATCGACGCAAAGGCATGAACAGCGTCGAGGCCGCCATCAAAGGCGCGCAGGAACTGTTCTTCCCCATGTTGGCCTCGGTACTGACCACCACCTGCGCCTTCATTCCGCTGATGCTGTTGCCTGGCCCCGAAGGCAAGCTGATGCAGGTTATTCCGCTGGTCATTATCTTCACGCTGCTAATCTCGGTGATCGAGGCGTCGCTGATGTTGCCGGCGCATCTGTCGGGTTCCAATCCGTCGCAATACGATAATTTTCCGGTGGTCGGCAAGGTGCAGAAGTGGATCTCCGAGCACCTGGACTGGTTCCTGGAAAATCGTTATCGGCCGTTCCTGGAAATGTGTTTGAACTGGCGTTATGCGGTGGTGACGGCCTTCGTCAGCGTGCTGCTGATCACCATTGGCATTGTCGCGTTCGGTTGGCTGAAAGTGGTGATGTTCTCGCAGATCGAAGGTGATACGGCCAGTGCCACCATCCGCTTCTCGGAAAATACGCCACGCCACGTGACTGATGCGGGTATTCGCCAGCTGGAAAATGCGGCGCTCAGCATCATGCAGGATTTCCGCGATCCGGACGGCAGCCCGCAGATCCTCAACGTATTCACATCCTATCTGCCGGACGGTTCCGCCAACCTCATCATGGAGTTCCAGGCCAGCGAGAACCGTCATTTTGCCGGCCAGGATGTCGTCGCCGAGTGGCGCAAGCGCGCAGGCGAAATTCCGGAAATGGCGGATCTGGATTTCAAATCCACGCTGTTGGCATCCGGCACCATGATCGACATCGAGCTGACGTCGAACAACAACGACGATCTGCAGGCAGCATCCACGGCATTGAAGGCGCGCCTGTCGGAGTTCGATGGCCTGTACGCGGTGCGCGATTCTCTGCAGACCGCCAAGCAGGAACTGATGATCAACCTGAAGCCCACTGGCCGTAACCTGGGATTGTCGCTGGAGCAGGTGGCGGCACAGGTGCGGCAGGCATACCACGGTATCAGCTTGCAGAACATCAACCGCGCTGACGGCGATGTAGCAGTGGTTTTGCGTTACAACGAGGCGGACCGCAATTCGTTGTGGAGCCTGGAGAACATGAACCTGGTGCTGCCGTCCGGTAAAACGGTGCCGCTGTCCAGCGTGGCTGATATTGATTACGGCGAAGGCGCATCGGAGATCAAACATCACCAGCGCCATCGCGTGGTGCGGGTCAGCGCCAAGGTGGACGATGCGGCCACGTCCGTGGGCAAAGTCATGGCGGAATTGAAAACCGATTTCCTCGACCGACTGGGCCAGGATTATCCCGATATGCGCTGGGCGGTTGCCGGTGCGCAGAAAGACCGTGACGAGTTCATCGATTTTCTGTCGAAAGCTTACCTGATGGCGTTGCTGGGTATGTACACGCTGATGGCGTTCCAGTTCCGTTCCTACGGTCAGCCGCTGATGGTGATGATCGCAATTCCGTTCGGCGTCATTGGCGCGCTGGCCGGTCACATGATCGTGGGTATCGACGTTACCATCTGGTCGCTGATCGGCATCGTCGCCGTGAGCGGGGTGGTGGTGAACGACAACCTGGTGTTGATCGATTACATCAATGATTGCCGACGAAATGGCGAGCCGTTGATGCAGGCGATCCGCAATGCCGGTGTGCAGCGGGCCCGCGCGGTAATCCTGATCTCGCTTACCACGCTGGTGGGTGTCATCCCGATGATCATGGAGAAGAGCCTGCAGGCGCAGTTCATGATTCCGATGGCGGTGTCGCTGGGCTTCGGTACCTTGTTCTCCAGTACCATCAGCTTGATTCTGGTGCCGTCGATGTATCGCATTTCCGCCGATATTGGCGATCTGCTGGGCAAAATCTTCGGTTCCGGTTCACATCATGCCGATGACGGTGTGCCGCAGCACGATCTGCAGCCTGGCCTGGCCATGGCTGGCGCTGGAGCCGGCGCACATGTTGCAGCCAATATCGGCGAGCCGATGGTGGCTGCAACGTCCGCAGCACCGGCGGTGAACGATGGCCGCACCGAATGGCACGTGGGCCTGGATGAAGCCTACGAACTGGGTTACAAGGCCGCGCTGGATGGCCAGCCGCGTCAACCTGCGTTCGAACTGGAAGTGCTGGCCGCCAGCTGGGAAGCTGGTTGGGACGACGGTGCTGAGGAAAACAGGCGCTCCTAAGGCCGGGCGTCAATCGCACGGCCCTTCAGTTGATGGACGGCGGTACCTGAAAGTGTGGGTGCCGCCGCCAAAATTAATCCCCCTCCTTTAAACCCCTCCTTTTCTAAAGTTTTCGCTGTGCCGCTCATGCCATCTGGCTATAATGCGGGCCAATACCTCTATCAATTCCGGCCGAACCCCATACCCATGAAGCACGCAGTTGAGGACATCACTCTGTTTGACGACAAAGCCGATACCCGCGAAAAACTAATCCTGGTGGCGATTCGGATGTTTGCCGAACAGGGTTTTGCCGGTGTGTCCATGCGGACCATCAACAGTGCTGCCGGCACGCGCAATTCTTCAGCGGTGCATTACCATTTCGGTAACAAGTCGGGCATCATCCAGGCGATTTTCGATAAGCTGGAATCGCAGTTGCGGCCGTTGTTCGATCGTTTGGTGCTGGAACTACAGCAGCGGCATCAGGAAGGCAAACTGCAAGTGGACGACGTGGTGATGGCGGTGCAGTTGCCGTTCTGGTTGCTGTACAACACACCCGGTTACGGTCGTCACGCGGTGAAACTGGTGGCCCGCCTGATTCAGGAAGCGGACACCGAAATGCAGGATCTGTACAACGGTTATATCAAAGAGCCCGCTGCCGGTTTGTATACTCTGCTGCGCGGCCTGCTGCCGGAAAAACGCGAACAACATTTGAAATTCCAGTTAGTGCACTGCCTGATGGCTACCATTTCCGGGATGGCCACCATGGATCAGCTGCCGCGCACACCGCTGGGCGATATTCGTTTCGAACAGGAACTGGAATTGCTGCTGACGTATGTGCAGTTCGTGTCCCGCGGCATGAGCTGCCAGAGCCACGACGTCAGTCTGGATATGAGTTTCTGGGGACGTTATGCGGAATATCTGATGCCGACTCCCGTATCAGCCGCCACCTGATTTTTTTGCTGCACATCACAACAGTTCATAACAACCAATCCGCACGCGCGTTTCCCTGCGCTGCGGATTGTGCACCAGCAAGCACATGCCTCACGCAAACAGCTTCTGCCGGAACATAAAAAACACCGCGCCCAGCAGACACAATCCCGCCCACAGAAAATCCAGCGTGATTTTTTCTTTCATGTAAAAAATCGCGAACGGCACGAACACACCCAGCGTGATCACTTCCTGCAGAATTTTCAGTTGTGCCACGTTCATCACTTCATGCCCGATGCGATTGGCGGGCACCTGGAGCAAATATTCAAACAATGCGATGCCCCAGCTGATCAGGGCGGCGATGATCCAGGGTTTGTCCGCCAGGTTTTTCAGGTGGGCGTACCAGGCGAAGGTCATGAATACGTTGCTACAGATCAGCAGCAGAATGGCGCTTAGCGTGGGGGATAGGCTGGTGAAAAAGGACATGCGCGGACTGCTCCATGGCGGGGAAAATACGCCATTCTAGCGGCTGTCCGCGTCAGACGGAAAAAGTGGC
The DNA here is from genome assembly GCA_035539495.1 of Dongiaceae bacterium. Classification (GTDB taxonomy): domain Bacteria; phylum Pseudomonadota; class Gammaproteobacteria; order Pseudomonadales; family Ketobacteraceae; genus Ch67. The sequence goes on along the minus strand of DATLII010000246.1, from coordinate 1,357 downwards.
GTGCGTTACAGCACGCCTTCTTCCTCTTCATCCTCGCTGTCGGTGGTATTGCCACTCCAGCCCAGGCTGGTGCCGTGGGTGGCGAGAATGAAGTTCGCCAGCTTGTTGATGGTGGTGAGTTCGTACAGTACGGAAATCGGCACATCCAGTTTCAACTGTTGGCGGATGCGGAATTTCAGCTCGGTCACCTGCAGGCTGTGGCCGCCCAGTTCGAAGAAGCTCTGGTCGTCGCCGATCTCGCTTTTCTGCAGCAGATCCTTCCAGATTTGGCGCAGGCGCTCATGCAGGGTGGGGCGGGCGGCGCCTTCGACTTCTTTTTCTTCCCGCAGGAAGGCATGCAGATCCCGCAGCAGGAATGTCACCTGATCCGCGCCGATCTGGGCCGGGTCGAAATGCACGTCCAGGCAGACGCCATCCAGCAGTTCGGTGATTTGCAATTCCAGCGGCGCCATCAACAAGCCGCCGGGGTAGTGGGCCAGCGCGCTCACCTGGATCGGGCTGGCGCCGGTGTCCGCTTCAAACCAGTGATAATGCACCATGGGCGAATTGCTGCTCTGGCGGCACAGATCCAGACTCAACTGCTCCGACACGGCGGAAAAACGGGTGTGCAGACGGCTCAGGCGCTGGTTGCAGGGAAGCGGCTCGCGCTCACTGCTGATGACGGGCACGAAATAGGGGAAGAAGCCCGGCAGGGTTTCGAATTGTTCGTCCCGCAATTGCGGCGCGCTGAACCAGTACAGGATTTCCTGGTGCGACAGCCAGCCCTGCAAACAACGATGCACGGTGTCGCCGACCCAGTTTTTCACGCTTTCGCCGGCGCCTAAGCGAGCCTGGACGAAATCGTTGTTCAAATACAGGGATTGATATTGCGGTTGCACACCGGGCTGCGGCTTGTTGCGGGACATGGTGTCCAGCGAGCGCGGTTTCAGTCGCGACCATTCCTGGGCCAGGAATTTTTGCTCCAGCACCTGAGCCGACCATTGGGCATAGCGATTCAGGCTGGCGGCGTCGGCGGCATGGATCGAATCCAGGCTGACGTTACCGGCGGCCAGACCCAGCACCTGGCTGGCCAGGGACAGCATGGCAGTGGCATCCAGCAGCAGCGGGTGGCAGGCCAGCAATAAGTGGGTGACGATGTCGTTCTGATGCAGGCAGCCAACCTGCAGGCCGCGGCTGTGATCCTGGGCCAACTGCTGACGAAGCTGGCTCAGTGCAGCAGCGGCGTCATCGGAAACAGGGGTCGCTTGCAATGGCAGCGGCTGATCCACCGGCAGGAACTGGTCGGTGTCGAAGCGCACCTGCAGTCCGCTGTGACGGGTATCCAGATCGGCCACGGCAGATCGCAGTGCCTCAAGTG
>DATLII010000245.1:0-6983 GCA_035539495.1 Dongiaceae bacterium | reverse complement strand
TTGTTGTGCTGGTGGCGGATGACCCAGCCAATGTAGAACGATTGGCTTCCTGGACACGTGACTACTACAGCGGCAATGTTCCGCTCTCTATACTGGCGCAGAGCAGCATTCGGGTAGGATCTCATGTGACACTATATTGGTCGCAGGTAAGTGGTGACAGTATTCGATTGATGCGCGAAACGAGCTATTCCAGGCTTCAGTTTCTTTATGGCACAGAGGCAAATCCTTATCAGCAACTTGTCGAATTCGATTTTAAGCGACTTCTTCGATCGGACCGTTCCATTGCTGGGCTTGATTCAACCCACGATCCACTGATCGCTTGCGCCAAGGAAGTTGCCGCATCCCGTGGATGGATTCGTACTTGGCAGGTGACTGAACTGGATTGCCGCAATCGTAATGTCGAAAACGCCCACGCGTTGCAATACTTTCCCCAGCTGGTTTACGCAGACCTGCGCGACAATGCCATCAAATATGTCCACTGGCCTGAGATGCTGATGCCTCATCTGCAACAAGTGGATGTTCGCAATAATCCACTGTGGTATGACCCAGTAGACAGTGTCGACACAAATCGTGTCGAGGTGTTGTTTGATCCAGGCACTCTGGCCGCGCAGGCACCATTGGTATCTTTGCGCGATTGTGGAATGCAAATTGAAAATGTCGATCCGGTGGCACAATACCGGCTATCGGTAGTACGGGATAATCCGTTTCCTGCGTTTAATTACGACCTTCTTAAGTTTGGTTCGGTGACAGGAGAAGCTGGCCCTTGGGTAGTGGGAAGCGAGACGAGTTGTGTGGATGTTAAAAATCAGGGCGCTGGAATTTGGGTGTTAGAGGCCCGCAAGCATGGCAAGACTATAGGTGCGCGCCAATTTCTGGTAACAGATGCGGCCGGTGAAGTGGTGCAGTTCATCCTGGACGACTACGGGTATCATCCCATCATGTCGGTGCCCGGCATTTCCGATCAGCATTTTTACAGCATTGGAGCCGATGATAAATCGTACCAGCTCACGCAGTTCGGTCTGACTGACTGGAGTATGCGCTGGAGTCGCACTGTTAGTGATTTGCCCGTGTACGGGGATCGGTATGGGGTTTACTTGGTGGAGGCGCGCGATGGGGCGGGCCTGACCAGCCGCCGCTTCAGTCGCATTACGCCAGCCGGTGAATTGGAGGAACTGCCTCAGCGTCCGGTTGCGGGGCTGCCTCAGCGGGCGGTCTCTGTTCAGGGAGAGTTATGGCTCTTCAATATTGTTGATGAATGGGGGAATACGCCTTGGGTTCTGGTATGGAACCCGCACTCCAAGCAGTGGCGTCGAGGTCCTGACATCCCGACAAGCTTTGACAGCGCTGGGCTGCTTGGCGGCCGCTTTTGTGTTGATGCAGTCGGGGAGCTGCCGTCACGCTGCTGGGATCCGGTTTCTGCCAACTGGGATACCTTAATTTCCAACCAGGCGCCTTGGGATTCGATAAATGTGGAAAGTCGCCTGTTTTCCCTGGAAGAATATACGATGGTGTCTGCCCTCCGGCACGTGTTGAAGCGTTATAGCTATCCTGCTGCGATTGCAGAGGGCTTTTCTCTGCTTCAAGGAGAGCCCTATTCTGACGGTGGCTCGGTATTCATGCAGCCTTGGCCGCTTCTGCAGGAATACGATTCGGTGACTGATCACTGGATTCCATTTGGCCCACGTCTGTCATCGGTGTCGCTGCGCGCTGATTTCTCTTACTCGGGGGGTACGCTCTACGCTCTGACCAACGACAGCATCGCCCGCTACCCGCTAGCTGCCTATCCACCACCCCAATAGCCTGTTGTCATCCACCTTTACAAAACAAAGGGCGCCCTATCTCGGCGCCCTTTCCATTTGATTTTCCGCGACCTTTTTCTGTAGTCACCCGCCACCCCTTCCTACATACGGACGTCCGGTCACAAAGCGGCATACAGCCTGTTTAATTTAAGAGAATATATTTGCAAATCATATTGCATATATGTGCTGAATTGGTCACTATCGGCAGGAAAGGCGGGGAATTACGGCACAAATTTGCACCTTGGTGCAAAAAAGTCAAGCGATCCAGGCCCCTAGATAGTGTTCAAAGCCTGGTCAGTTGACGACAACTGAAATCGAACAATAAAGCCTGTGCCGCAGGCGTCCAAAACCAAAGGTCGCTGTCCCGCCCCTTGCTCTCCTGTGATGAATCAAGCGGTGCCCGCCGTTGGCGTTGCGCTCGCGTTGTTGTCGCCTCCGCATTTTGGCGGCGGTAGCAGAAACACAGGGAGAGCGACCTGAAAACCCGTTTGGTTGCGGAAGGACTGGGTATGGGAACCAACAACAAAAATAAATTGGCTCCGGGAATGATGTTTGCGCTGTGCCTGCCAGGCCTTGCCAGTGCGAATCCCGAAGCGCCGGGCATGTATGATGCCCGCAACAACGGAATGGGCGGCGCGGGTATTGCGTACCTGGATAGCCCCGCCGCTGTGATGCACAACCCTGCGAACCTGGCGAACACGAGAGGCAGTCAGCAGCAGTTCGACATCACGATGTTGGCTGTGAAATTAACGGGCTCGTTTGCGGGTCCCGAACACGAACAGGAGTCTCCCTGGATCGTGGCGCCGTTGCCATTCATGGGTTATCAAACGCGGATAAATGAAGATTGGACGTGGGGCTGGTCCTTTTATATGTCGCTGGGATTTGGCGGCGGCTATGAGGACGTGAAGCAGTACGGCACCGGCAAAACCTGCACGGATTCTCTCGATGATGTTTTCGTTATTGCGCCCGGCGGTGGCGGCGTTTTATTGAATCCCGCTGCGCAGCACAACGACTATTGCCCTCCCTATGGCCGCGATGAAACGGTGCAATTGGCGCTGTTCGAATTGGCATTTCCTTTTACATATGAAGTGCGTGACGACTTGCGCGTAGGCGTGTCGTTGCGTTTCCCTTTCGGTATGTTCACGCAGTCTACGTCGGAAGATATCGTGGGCGCGTTCGTGCCGCCTGAGCAGGCCAATGGTTCCTACGGTTTGGGTTACGCCCAGGTGGAGTCGGAAATGTACGGCGTGGGCACGCCGGGTTATCTGGTGGGCGTGACTTATGACATTACATCTTATTTGAGTCTGGCAGCGGCATATCGATCCAAAGTCACCACGACGATGAAAGGTGACACTCAGTTGTATCTGGAATCCAATATTCTTGTGGGTGCAGCACTGGGCTCTCTTGGTAATGTGCCAATTGGCAACCTGGCGGAAGCAATTAACTCGATTCCTGACATCGGCCCGCTATTGGCTGCGCAGATAGATGATGACATTGGCAGTTTCGCCAACCGCATTGCCAGCGACATCGACTCGCAACTGGAATGGACCACTGCCAGAACGCTGGAGTTGGGTTTCGCGTTGCGTATCACGCCCTCCTTGATGTTCGCCGGCGACTGGAAGCATCAGTATCTGGAGGAAGCCAACAAGGATTTCATTGTGGAACTGAACGAGCCTTTGTTCCAAAAAACCGGATTGAATCAGTTGGGTCAGGTGCTGAATTGGAAGGATGTGTATTCCTGGAGCTTGGGCTTGGAATATACGCTGGAAGACAATGAGTGGGTGCGCTTTGGTTACAGCTTTGGTAATAGCGCGACGCCGCCGGAATATTCAAATGCGTTCACACCGCCGCCCGCTGATCATCAGGATTCTTTCTACGTCGGTTATGGCGTCAAGCTGGGCAAATGGCAGTATGACGTGGGCTTCAACTACGCCACGGTGGAATATGAAATCGCGCAGCCTTATGACGCCGAAGGAAATCCGGTGGATACCCCAAATTGCCGGCCGGGTCAGCTGACCAAGAGCGGTTGTCCTGGCAATATGGGAGTGGAAACTTTCTTCCTGGCGTTGTCGGCCAATTACATCCTGCCTTGATGAGCGTCGCGCGCAAGCCTGCGAATACAGGCTTGCGCTGCAATCACTGTGACAACGCTGCGGCCTGCGCTGCCAACTGCAAAAACATGGGCGGCTCACCAGCGCCGGTAACATCCACCGCCGCGCCACTGATATAGGCAGAACTGCTTTGTGCCAGGAATAGGCAGGCGTTGGCGATATCAGCAGGAACAGCCATGCGCCCCATTGGCAGCGATTCCTCGATCAATGCGATTCCTTTTTTTCCCCCGTAATGATCTTCCGATGCCTCGGTTTTAATCATGCCGGCGATGATGGCATTTACTCGTACTTTATCCGCAGCCCATTCCTGTGCCAGTGATCGGGTGACATTGATCAGTCCCGCTTTTGCTGCGCCATAAGCGGCCGTGCCCGGCGACGGCCGCAAGCCGGAAATGCTGGCGATATTGACGATGCTGCCGCCGTTTGGATTTTTGCGCAGCGCATGAAACGCTTGTTGGGAAAATACCAGCGGGCCTATCAGGTTCAGACGGATAATGGATTCGGTAAGTTTGGCCGGAGCGTCAGCTGCTTTCACCGCCGGACTGCCGCCGGCATTGTTGATCAACACATCGAGACGACCGCTGCGTTCCAGCACGGTGTCGATCAGCTGTTGGGATTCCTCGGGCTTGCGCACATCGGCTGCGATGAATTCCGCTTGTCTGCCACCGCCATGCGGCAGTTTCTCCGGCGCGTTGCGACCACAAATGAAAACGCGGGCGCCGGCTTGCAGAAATGCTTCGGCAACGCCATAACCCACACCTTTGGTGCCGCCGGTGACGATTACGCTCTGACCGTTGAAATGTGCATTGCTGAAGAGCGTGCTGCTGGGATCTGCCATGAAACGCCTCGCCGAATTCGATCAGGAATTATTGTTGTTGCTGCGCCTGCTGCTGGGATTTGGCCGCGCTGTTCAGGTATTTCCACACGCCGTTGGCGGTGCCCACCAGTTTGCCGCCGCAGAATGCTTTGCCTTCCACGAAAGCCAAGGATTTTGTCGCCTGCGTGACGTCCGCAGTGGCGTACAGAAATTCTCCGGGCAGTGTCGCAGCGATGAAATTCACACTCATGGACACAGTGACGGTGGGAATGTTGTCTTTCCGAAAATATGCATTCATACCCATGGCTTCATCCAGCAGCGTGAGCAACAGGCCGCCGTGTCCGCGATTGTTACCGCCGACGTGATGATCCTTCAGCAGTAAACCCACCGTGCCTTTGTTGTGGCCATCGGTTCCCATTTCAATTTTGTACAGCAAGGGCCCGATCAGGTTGGAGTAGGGCCCTTCATTGTTGGGAACGAATCCCTCGGGAATAAGATCACTGCTGTAAGAATCGGTCACGCGGTTTCAGCCTTTTTCCAGAATCGCTGCGCCGGTGGGTACACCGGCACCCGCCGTGATCAGCACATGATTGACGTTGGCCACCTGGTTCACCGAAGTGCCGCGGATTTGCCGCACTGCCTCGGCAATGCCGTTCATGCCGTGGATGTAGGCTTCGCCCAGCTGGCCGCCATGAGTATTTACAGGAAGTTTTCCGCCGCGGCCGATATGGCCGTCCTTGACGAAATCCTTCGCCTCACCGCGTTTGCAGAAACCAAAGGCTTCCAGCTGCGGCAGCACCCAGGGAGAAAAATGATCGTACAGGCACGCCATGTCAATGTCGGTGGGTGACAATCCCGCCATGCCGTAAATGTCATCGGCGCAGGCGTCGAATTCGGGAATGCCTGAAATTGATTCACCGTAGAAGGGCGTCATCATGCGCGTGGTGTTGACGATGCTCTGGCGTGCGCTGGCGATCACGGCCGGCGTCTGTGCCAGATGCTTTGCCTTTTCCACCGATGTCACCACGAAGGCCACGGCGCCATCGCTTTCCTGGCAGCAATCCAGCAGACGCAGGGGATCGGCGATCATGCGCGATTTCTGATGGTCTTCCAGCGTAATCGGTTTTTGATAAAAAAATGCGTTGGGGTTGGTAGCGGCAAAATCCCGCATGGCCACGGCGACACGACCGAAATCCTCGCTGGTGGCGCCGAATTCGTGCATGTAGCGACGGGCGCTGAAGGCGATCCAGGCCGCCGGTGTCATGAAGCCATACGGAAAATAGTGGCTGAAGTTGATGATGTTGGGATCCAGCGGGCTGGTGCTGAACAGTTGGCCAGCACCGAAGCGCAGGCCGGAGCGTTCGTTCAGTGCGCGATAAATGACTACGGTGTCGCACAGGCCGGCGGCAATTGCGGTTGCAGCGTGCACGAACGGACCGCAGGCCGCACCGCCACCGAATTCGGTGCGGGAGAAAAATTTCAATTCCTTGCCGCCGACTTGACGCAGAATTTCGTTTTCCCAGTTGTGGTCCATGCTGAAGCTGGACATGCCGTCGATGTCGCTGCCTTTCAGACCGGCGTCATCCAGCGCGGCTTTTACAGCCTCAAGTGCAAGCTGCATTTCGGTGCGGCCGGAATCCTTGGAAAATTCAGTGGCGCCGATGCCGACGATGGCGGCTTTGCGTGAGAGTGTTGCGCCGGAGATAGAGGAACTGCTCATTTCGATTCTCCTGCACCAGCAGCCAATTGCACGATGGCACTGCCGCTGACGTGATTGCCCATGCCGTTCTTGCCGCGAAATTCCAGGTGAGCCAGCGTGTGGCCGTTTTCTAGCGTTAGTTCTTTCACTTCGCCGGTCATGGTCATGGTGTCGCCGGGATAATTGGGCGCGCCCAAGTTGAAGCGGATTTTTTTGATGCGGCTGCCGGGGCCGGCCCAGTCGGTAAGATAGCGTCCGACGAAACCGTTGGTGGTCAGGATGTTCATGAAAATATCCGGTGTACCTTTTTCGATGGCTGCAGCCTTGTCGTGATGCACATCTTGAAAATCTTGCGTGGCAATAGCGGACGATACCACCAGGCGTGCAGTGATCGGCAGTTTGAATTCCGGCAGAGCATCGCCGACGATCACTTGTGTTGCAGTGAGATTGGTGAATGCAGTCATGGCTCAGGCTCCTGCAACCGGGTGGAACAGAGGCAGGGACATGCCGTCCTGCACTTCTGTGATTTTCATTTCCACGGCCATGCCGATATGCAT
>DATLII010000244.1:0-8579 GCA_035539495.1 Dongiaceae bacterium | reverse complement strand
GTTTCGTCCATCCGCAGCAGCGTATCGATGGCAAGCCGGTGGCCTGGTTCGGCTATTGGGAAACGGCCGACGATCTGGAAATAAACCGGGATCTGTTTGCGCAATTGGAAAACTGGGCGCGTGAGCAGGGCGCGGTTGCGCTGTACGGTCCCATCGATTTCAACACGTTCAGCCGCAATCGATTGCAATTGAGCGATTTCGGCCAGAGCTGTTTTCCCGGTGAGCCGCACAATCCCGAGTATTATCCGCGCTTGCTGACGCAACTCGGATTCGACGTTGAGCGCCGCTACCAAAGCCGCTATCACCTGGACGCGCCGGCATTGTCGCGCGAAATGCTGCCTCGGCTGCAGGCATCCCGCGCTGCCTTGCAGGACCAATTCCGCATCACCCGCTTGACGCCGGATTACTGGCTGACGCATCTCGATGAACTGTATCCGCTGGTGGATACGATTTTTCGCGACAACTTCGCCTACACCCCGATTTCACGGCAACAGTTTGAAGCCAATTGTGGCGATGCTTTCGCGCGGATTCTGTGCCCGCACACATCGGTGCTAGCCACCACCCTTGATGGCGAGGTGGCGGGGTTCTTCCTGTGTTTCCCGGATTACTCGCCGTTGCTGCGCGACAGCAATCCACAACGGTTGTCAGCACAGGATTTACGCTTCGACACGCATAGGGCGTTGTTGCAGGGTCCTACTCTGGCGCTGGCGAAAACCGGTGGCGTGCATCCGCGCTTCCGCCAATCCGGTTTGTTCAACTGGATGGGGTTGGAATTGGTGGTGGCGGTGGGCGACCACTATGACACGCTGTGCGGTGCTCTGATGCGGGAAGACAATCCGTCGCTGCGTTTCGGCATGATTTGCCCGCTACAGCGGGATTACGGTCTATTTAGCAAAACCTTGTAAACACTTTTTGAAGATTGATTGGGGAATAAAACAATGCTGCAAGCGGGCGCGTTTCCATTCATCGTGCGGTTGAACCGTGTCGATTGCCTGACGCTGTCCAGCGTGATCACCACGGCACTGGCTGCCGCGATGACGCTGGAACATCACCACTCTCTGGCCATGGCCCTGCTGTTCATCGCGATGGGCTGCGACGGACTCGATGGCATGCTGGCGCGCAAATGGGGGCTGGCGCGCAATTTCGGCCGCTATCTTGATGGTTTCATGGATGTACTGATCTATCTGGTGAGTCCGGCGCTGGTGGCGTACCAGTCCGGTTTCAACGGCGCCTGGGGTCTGTTCCTGATGCTCTATATCGGCTGCGGTTGCGTGCGACTGGCGGTGTTCAACGAGGTCGGCAATATCGAGGACGCAGGCAAATCGCGCTATCTGGGCATGCCGGTATTCTGGAGCCTGTTCATCATGACCGGCTACCAGTTGCTGTTGCTGCAATGCCCGCTGTGGTTGTGCAACAGTCTGCTGGCGGTGGCGCTGACCTTGTTCTCGTTGCTGATGGTATCGCGGCAGCCGTTTTTCAAATTCACCTCGCTTACCCAGATTCTGCTGCTGAGTGGCGGTGGCGCGGTGTTGTTCCTGCTGCTGGATCTGCGTCAGCGCGGCGTCGATGTGGCGGACTGGCCTTGGACCACAGTGTACTGGCTGCAAATACCGGTGGTGATTGGCGGTTGCCTGCACATGCTGGTGGTGACGAAAGACTGGCTGCCAGCACTAAAAGTGCCGGTGCAGCGGCGCTGGTTCGGTGCCAACAAAACCTGGCGTGGATTTGTGATGATGCCGCTGTTGTCGGCGTTGGGTGGTGTCTGCCTGGGTAGCGAAGGCATTACATTCGGCGCGTTGGCAGGCCTGGCCTATGTGCTGGCGGAATTGCCCAATTCCTATTTCAAGCGCCGCTTGGGCGTGCCACCAGGACAGTTGCCGCAACGCCTGCGCCCCCTGTTCCTGGCGTTGGACCAAACGGATTCCGGCCTGGGCATCGCGTTGCTGGTGGGGCTGCTGGGTTATGGCTGGGATACGGCATTGTTGTTCGCTGTGACGTTTCCGTTCACCGCCCTGATTGTGAAGCAGATCCTGTTTCGCCTGCGTCTGAAGCGCACGGCCGCTTAAAACGTCTTCTAGTGCAAAAAGTCGTCTATAGTTAAGGGCACCTGTCGGAGGGGAACGATCGGTGCCACGTCTGCTATCTGCATTCATTTCATTTTTCACATCGGAACGCGCCTTATCTAACCGCGCACTGTCGGCGCAGGGTATTGCCCTGCACATGGCGTTGCCATTGCTGGTGGGCGCTCTGACGCTGGCGCCGGGCTTGCTACTGATCCACTGGCTGCATGCGGAAACTTCACTGTATGCCTGGTTGCTGGTGAGCGGCACGGCCTTGAGTGCCGGCATTGCCAGCGTGGTCTTGCTTGCGCAGCGCCTGCGGGAAGTAAGCCTGCGCAGCCACGACGATCTGGCTCAGTCCCTGCGGCGTCGAGTTGTGAACCGTCAGTTTGATCAGCCGTTGCCGGTAGCTGCGGGTGATGCCACGCCAGAACTGGTGGCGGAAATAAACCGTTTACTGCATTGGCTGGGTCAACAGCATCAGGAACTGGCTGATGAGAAGGCCGCGCTGGCGCTATGGGGACGCGAGCAGGACCAGGCATTGCAACAGGAAGCCGCCGCGCGTAAATCCGCTCAAGAGAAATTACAAAAGTTGGCGCGGGAGCTAGACAATCTCAACCGCGAACTGGCCGACGCCCTGCGTCTGAGCCAAAGCGCCGATAAAGCCAAGGCAGAATTCCTCGCCAACATGAGCCACGAAATCCGCACGCCGCTGAATGCAGTGATTGGCGTAGCCAGCCTGTTGGACCGCTCCACGTTGAACGAACGCCAGCGCCAGCAAGTGGGCATGATCTTCGAATCCGGCAAGTCCCTGCTGCGCACCCTCAACGACATCATGGACTACGTGCGCATCGAAGCCGGCGAAATCGAACTGGATGCATTCCCGTTCAATCTGGCGGACACGCTCAACGCCGTGTTTCAGCGTCATCGCGAACTGGCTTACGCCCGTGGTCTTGATTATTCCCTGCGATATGGTGATCCGCTGCCGAAACTGTTCATGGGTGATGGCGCCCGCATCCAACAGTTGGTGCACAGCCTGATCGACAACGCGATCAAGTTTACCCACGACGGCAGCGTGCAGGTGCATATCAGCGGCTATGCGCTGCACAGTTCGCGCTACCTGATGCGGATTGCAGTGCAAGACACCGGCATCGGCATTTCACCGGAGCAGCGCGACGATCTGTTCAAAGTGTTCACCCAGGGCGATAGCTCCATCACGCGCGCTTATGGCGGCAGCGGCATGGGCCTGGCGATCTGTTCGCGACTGGTGAAACTGATGGAAGGGACTTTGGGAGTGGACAGCGAACCCGGGCAGGGCTCGCTGTTCTGGGTGGAACTGCCGCTGCGGCTGTACCGCGATATTACAGTGGCGATACCCGAAACGGCTTAAGGGCACCTCTAAAAATTGTCTTTTTCCGCGAAAGCCGCGTCAGCTCCGTGCTCGAATCCTCATTTACTATGTGTAAACTGCGGTTCTCCGCGCGGTGCTTCCTTGCTCTCACGAAAAAATCCTAATTTTCAGAGGCACCCTTAGTCTTTTAATAAATCAGTGCACGTGGCCGTGATCGAGTTCTTCCGGCGCGGCAGCACGCACATCTTCCACGGTAACGGCGAAATGCAGACGCTCGCCGGCCAGTTCGTGGTTGCCGTCGATGGTCACGCTGTCGTCGCCCACCGCTACGATTTTCACCGGAATAGCACCGCCATCGGGCGTTTGCGCGTGAAACTGCATGCCTACTTCCAGTTCGTCAACGCCCTGGAATGCGGCCTTGGGTACTTCCTGCACCAGATCATCGTCCCGCTCGCCATACGCATCCGCCGCCTCAATCACCACATTCAGCGAATCACCCACTTTCTTGCCCAGTAGCGCATTTTCCAGGCCCCGAATGATGTTGCCATGGCCTTGCAGGTAGCGCAGGGGCTCGCGGCCGGAGGAGGAATCGATGACGGCGCCGTCGTCGTTGGTCAGGGTGTAGTGGATGGAGACGACACAGTCGTTCTGGATGTCCATTGCGGTACCTCAAGCTGACCGGGAAGGGGACTGAAAGGGATGGGCCGGCAGCCCGGCAAGGTTAACGCCGGATGGGGGGAATGGGTAGTGAAATGTGTGTGGCGCATAGGGCGGCTGGCGGCTGCATGGGAATGGGTGTGGGCTGCATAGGAAGGGGTACCGGCAGCATAGGACGGGCCATGGATTGCATAGGGAGGGGTGCCGACAGCATAGGAAGCGGTATGGACTGTAAAGGAAGGGGTATGGATTACAAAGGAAGGGGGTGGATTGTGATAGGACGACAATAATTTGGACCAGGGTACCGAGATGGGCGCATGGCGCAGTCCCATTGCCTTTTCTCGGGGAAACTCTGACGCGACAACGGAACCAAGGTCGGGGTTTGTTGCGTTAGTCATAACTGGACCTGTGATCCCGTGATAGACCGATTTTTGAGGCTGAATCGATGCGTTTGGAACCGCGCTGGCTGTTTGAGTTTCTATCTGTTTCCCTGTTTGTTTTTTCGTCAGGGCTCAGCCATGCCGACGGGCTTCGTATCAATCACTTGACGCGCTGCGGGGATTTTTTCGATCCGAAATTGCTGGAATTCTGCATTGGCGTTAAAGGGCCGGTCCTGGACGACAAAATGCAGATCCATCTCGGCCAAAAGACATTGACCAGGCAACAGTTCAAGCGCGACGGCAATCTGATTCGCATTGGCTTGCCGAAGGAATATGAAAGCGGCCCTTTGTGGATCGAACAATCGAAGGAGAAAAGCAATCCGGTATGGTTGAGCATCAAGGGCAGCCATGTCGTTGCGGCCAGTGATAAGGAAGTCGAGAAAAACATGGATGGCCTAACCACCTATGTGGATTTGATCAGTGTCATTGTTGAAGAGAATTTTGATGGCCTGAAAACCGCGCAGCGGTTGGCGAAAAAATATGATGCGCAGGTGGTGGGCGCCATTCCTCCTTTGAATGTTTACCAGTTTCGATTGAATGCAAAAAATCTGGTCGAGCGTGACGCATTGGTGCTTCGTATCGGCAGCGACGTTGGCGTTGATGCCGTTATCATTGAAGAGAGTGGTGCTGAAAAAGCCATTGAAGGTGAAATTACCAAAGAAGCCACCAAAGAAGCCACGAAAGAAGAAAGCACAATCAATGGTGGTGAATGGGCATCCAACCGGTTTCTCGATGCCGTTGACTTCTATTTGCGCCGTATTCCTGCGAAAGGCCAGCCCGTGCAGACGCATCCCATAAAAATTGGCGTGATCGAACGTGATGTGGATTTCGATTCGCCCGATTTTTCGGATTACCTTGGCGATTGCCGTCACGATAACAGGCGGGTGTGCCTGTATGCGCGTGATGCGGAGAGGCCGGAATCACATGGCTCAACGGTTGCCGGAATCTTTGCGGCAGCATGGAACAATGGCGGTAACTCTGGCTTCCTGCGAGGTTTGGATAAGGCTGGGCCGGGCTTTGATGTGATTGTGGATCGAAATTCCGATGCAGGCATTACCGCGAACGTTGCGGCCTCGGTGAATATGGTGGAGGACGGGGTGCGTGTGTTGAATTGGAGTTGGGGGATTCATCGCGTTGGGGCAAAAAATGTGGAAGGCAAGGATGTGGATTCGCTGGTGCGATCCGGTTTGGCCATGAGTGGTTACGAAGAACTGCTGGAGGAATTTTTCCTGTGGCTGCGAATGAAGCATCCTGATGTCATTGTGATTAACTCTGCAGGGAATGGCGCGTCTTTCTCCGGGCTCGATGAATATCGTTTGCCGTCGTCGTTTATCACGGAGCAGTTGATGGTGGTGGGCGGGCACGAGCGTAACAAAAAAGAAAACCTGAACGTGGACGATCCACGCTATGTGGTAAAGCGCGGCGCGTCCAATATTGATATGCGCGTGGATATTACGGCGGCGGCCTGTGTGCACGGGTCGGAATTGAAGCTCAATGACGAAGGGGGGAAGCATTGCGGGACTTCCTATGCCACGCCGTTGGTAGCGGGTCTGGTGGCCACGATGCTGTCAATCAATCCCGCACTGGAGCCGGAGCAGATTCGCATCCTGTTGCGTCGCAGTGCCATGACCATTGGCGAAGAGGCGGATTTTGAGCCAACGGATGCTGATGATCTTACCTCACCGATTTTACCGTCCGAACGTAATAATGAATTGAATCACCCGGATGTTGGCCATTCAGCGCGTCTGGATATGAAAAAGGCGCTCGATTTGACCATACAGAGTTTGAAACGTGTGCGGTGAATTGGCGGTGGCGATCGCATCGGTGGGCAGCACCAGCGGTGCGTTTTCGCGGGTGTTGCAATGGGGATAGCGGGGCAATGTTGTTTTGCTGCCCTTGCGGGCTAGATTTTTTCCCGGCAGAAACCCAGCAACAAATGCGTATAGGCCTGATTCACCACGTTACCCGGTGAAGTCGTCAATGATGCGAACACATCGTTGAGGTCTTTGCAGGCACTTCTGATGGTGCACAGATCGAAGTCATCTTTGTGTTCGCCAACATAGGTCATCAAGTTGCGTGCATAACGTTTAGATATCCAGCCATTGTCGACTTTTTGCATGGCACTCAGCCATTGGCTCTTGTCTTGGTAAGCTCCTGTCACAGATTTTACTTTGGGTTTTTCGACGGATTGAGTGGGAGTGGCGGAGGGTTCGTTTTTGCTCAATATGTAATTTTTGATCGTGTTATTGGCGGGGCGTTCGAATGGAAAGTCGTACTGGAAATCTATGCCGTCTTTTATGTAGCTGGCAAACACCTTGGCGTCCGCATCCGCCGTTTTGCCGTGGTCACAGGCAAAACGAATGGTCGGCAGATTCAATGGAATCGGAATATCCGCCGTATTGTTGGTGAAGTGGCCGTGGCACAAAAGAAGCAGCATGGTCGCGTAAGCTGGAAGTTGACCGTTAACTCCAGACCCAACCAATCAGATTGTCCACCCTAGGCTGTAGACGCCATAGACGCCGCGCTCAATTCTTACTAACTGCTTAGGTTCGCGTGCTCGTCATTCTAATTGGTCCGATCTGCCAGGATATGTTAAAAATAGGCCTGAATAGCGGGCTGGTTTAACATCGAAGTGAAGACTTGATAGATAAAGCTGACTAAGCAAACCGTAGGCTGCCCGAAAGTAAATTAAAAAGGCCGTCTTCTAATAATTATTATGAGGCCGTCGGCCTCATAGATGAGCTGTTAACTGTCGTAGCTCCTACATTCCAATAGTTGAGGTCGAAACTTGAATAATGAAACCATAATCAAAGACCCATCTTCTTCTGATGCTAGATGGGAATTTCTAGATGGCAGTACAAGATCTGCCGTAAACCTTAGAACGTCATTTGTTGGCATAGGCACATATCGGCCTGGCTGGCAGTGGTCTAAGCATGTAGGCAAGCAAACGGGAAAACCGTCAGAAAATCACATCGGCTATATATTGTCTGGCTCTTTTATTGTGAAGAGTGCCAACGGCGAGGAGTCCTTGGTTGGTCCCGGCGAGGCTTTTGAATTGGCGCCAGGTCATGATGCATGGGTGAACGGTGATCAACCATGCGTGGCTTTAGATTTTGGCTGCAATGAAAAGCATGAACTGTAAAGTAGCAGCTAACAAAGTGGTGCAGTGGACCCAGTTACGCTCCGCATTTTTTATGGTGTCGAAATATTGCGCTAACAAGTCACTCGCACCCTGCGGGTGCTGGGGCACCGCTACGCGGCGCCCGCGCTCTCCACATTAGCGAAATCGGAGTCGATGTATGCAAGGCGTTTTTTTGTTCTTACATATTCTTGGAGCAACGATATGGACAGGCGGCCATATCGTTCTATCTATTGTTATCTTGCCTAAGGCGTTAAGAGATAAATCGCCTGCTATTCTGCTTGGTTTTGAATCTGTGTATGAAAAAATTGGCATGCCCGCTCTTATTGTGCAAATCGCTACAGGGCTATATCTCGCATACCAATTGGTTCCTAATTTTGGCGGGTGGTTCGATTTCTCGAATCCTGTTGTTCATCCCATTATGTTAAAGCTAGGGCTTTTGGCTTTAACATTTGCTTTTGCACTGCATGCAAGGCTTCGCATAATTCCAAATTTAACACCAGATAAATTGGTGTTAATGGCTTGGCATATAGTTCCCGTTACGCTTATTTCAATTTTGTTTGTGTTTGCTGGTGTTTCGTTTAGGACAGGTTGGTTGTATTAGGCGGCAGCCGCTAGCAAGCCATTCAAGCGTTATGTAGCCAAAGGAAACAAAGAAGTGTCTGAAAGAGTAGAGTATTTTGATGTGTTAAGGGGGTTGGCAATATTGGGTGTTGTCGCCATACATTCTTCAGATTCCGGGCTTAAATTCAGTGAGGAAAGTATAAATTTCAACTTCACAGTGCTATGGCGGAATGCTTTGAATTTTGGCGTTCCAATGTTCCTTGCCATATCTGGATTCTTTTTGGCAAAGAAGACGCTGGGAAGTATCGGAGAATATTTTGAGTTCATAAAAAAGCAAATTCCAAGAGTATATTTACCATTATTGGTAT